>DATGEF010000170.1:0-19426 GCA_035310405.1 Chloroflexia bacterium
AGGTACTTGTTGCCCCGCTCGCACGAGGTCTCCGGCGCGAACAGGCAGGCATGGCAGGCCGCGCCGTGCAGCACCGCGCTTTCCGCCGTGGGCAGATGCTCCGCGCATAACGGGTCCGCGGCACACAGCGCCATCGCGGCCAGGGCGCCGGTCAGGTGGCGCTCCAACTCCGCGGGCGCCCCGAGCCGCACCAGGCCGCCCAGCGTGCCCTCGCTGTCAGGCGCCGCCGTATACAGCAGCACGCCGGCCATCGGGCCGTCCGGGTCGCTGGGCGGCAGGGCGTAGATGCGCTCACGGATGCTGGCCGCGCTGTAGCCGGCCTCCAGGGCGAGCTGGCGCATCAGGGCATGGGCAAAGGTATGGAGCAAGAAAAAGCGCAGGCCCGGATACCCCCGGTCGGAGTCGAGATGGCGCTGGCGTCGCCATTCGCGGTGGGCTCGCTGAAAGGCGGGGCCGCGGGCCAAGACCGCCGGGCTGCCCGTGGCCCAGGCCTGCACCGCGCCCTCCACGAATTGGATAAAGATGCCTTCGCCGCGCACTTCGCCCGCCGGCACCCACTGCGGGGCCTGGCGCGCGAGCGGCGCGCGCCGGGCGTCCGGGAATTCTTCGATCTCACCAAATTCGCCCGGCGACTGAATCCGGGTGAAGCCGATGAGCGCGCGCACTTCGCGCAGCCGCTCGACCAGCACGACCTGTTGCAGCAGGGGGGCATAACTGGCCGGCGGGGCGATCGCCGTCGCCCGGAAGTCCGCCGATTGGGGGTGCGCCCCCGGCTGCGTAAACACCTGCCACTCCGGCGTCTTTAAGGCCGGCGGTGCCGCGGCGCCGGTGCTCCCGGCCCGCTTCTTTTCCACCGCGTCCCAGAGCGCTTGATCCGCATAGGCGGCGAAATCGGGCAGCAGCCCCAGGCTACGCAGCAGGGTGATATTCTGCAGGCTCTGGGCTTTCTCCAACTGGTGCCATTGGGTCTCCACGAGTTGGCCGAGCTTATCCGGCGCCGTCGGCACCGCCAGGACGGTGAGTTGTAACGGGAACCAGCTATTGGACGCCCCGAGCAGGATGGCCCGGCGTTCGGCCGACTCCGTGCAGCCGGCGGGGTCATAGTCCCGCAGATGGGGCCGCCGCCCGGTGCAGAGCGGCAGGTTTTCCTTGCCCTCCGCCCCGAACGCCTCGGCCATACTGCGATCTTTGCCACAGCCCGGCGCTTCGCAGCGGACGCTGATATCGGCGGCCTCCCCCGACACCCCCCGCTCCAGCAGCCGCAGCGGGCCGTTACAGTCGGTCGGCCCCCGGTGAATAAACTCCAGCCAGGGGAAATCGTCGAGGTGCCCCTGGGGGCAGGCCAGCAGGAAGCGCGCCGGGAGCACGGTCGGCGGTTTATAGGCACTGCAATTGGCATGCACATAGGCGGTCTGGTCCGGGCGGTAGGGATTGCTTTTCAGCTCGAACAATTCGGATTTGAGCGGCGCGAGCAGGTGGCAGTAGGGACAAACCACCCAGCGCGGGAACGTCGCCACCGGCACCCCCACCTGGGCCGCGGGGTCGAACGGCGTCGTGCCGGCCGTATCGGGCGCCAGTGGCGGGGTCAGGAGCCGGCTGACCTGGGCGCCCAGCGCGGCCTGGACCGCGACCCGTAAGCGCTCCTCGCCGATCTCGGTGGCGCGGGCGATATCCCAATCGTCGAGGCCCAGGATCATCGTCGAAAGGTGCGGCAGGTCGACGACCGCCCCCACGCCCGAGGAGAAGAGCAACTGGCTGGGGCGGAGTTCGCCGACCCGGGGTTTGAGCGGGGATTTCATGTAGCGGCCCCTCCGTCCGCGACCACCCGCGCGGGGGCCGGCTCCAGGTCAAAGCCGCCGTCCTGTAAAAACAGGCCGATGCTCGGCTCCACATCGCGTAGCGAATTCAGGCAGGTGAAGCGATGCCACTGTCCCAGCTCAGGCGCATGGAGCAGAGCCACCGTCAGCCCATCTTTGCCGGCGCGATAGCCCAGGATGCGCCCCCCGGTGCCGGCCTGCGCCGCGTGGGCCCAGTGATCGGCCAGCGTCTGCAACTCGGCGCGCACCTCATCCCCATCCTGCTGCTTGCCCGTCACCCCCGCCGCGCGCTCGGCCAACTCCGCAATCGCGGCCTTGACTTGCGGGTGGTTCGCGGTCAGCAGCTTGCGGGCGCCATCATTGGGATTGAATTCGGTGCCCAGCAGGCGCACATAGGCCACGAGCAGCGCCGCCAGGCCGCGGTCGCGGGCGCGGGGGGCAAAGGGGGTGACCGAGAGGGGTTCGACGTGCTGGTAGAACGTGGCGTGGTAGTGCTCGAAGCTCTCGTAATGCGAGAGGTCGCGCGGGCGCGCCCAGTTGTACACGGTGCAGACCAGGCCGGGTGCGTCCCGCCCCACCCGGCTGGTGGCCTGGATATATTCGGCCGTGTTTTTCGGTTGCCCGGCCACGACCATCAGGCCCAGGCGCGGCACGTCGACCCCGACGGAGATCATGTTGGTGGCCAGCAGCACGTCGAGCGGCAGCGGCCCTTTGCCCGTCTGACCGGGGCGCTCCCGGGCAGGAAGCAAGGCGCCCGTCGCGAATGGCATCTCCAGCAAGCTCAACACCCGGGGGATATCGCCGGCACTCTTGCGCGAGGTCAGTTCCTCGACGGTGCGCAAGGGCCGGCGGGCCAGGCCCCGGGCGTCGATCTTGCCCAGGCGGGTTTTCACGTCGTCGTCGACCAGCCGGCGCATCCCGGCCAGCTCGTTCATCGAATTGAAGTAACCGACCAGCGTCATCCAGGGGTCGGCCGCCTGCCCGTATTGCTCGTGCAGCCGGGCGGCGGCGCCCAGGTAGGCCACATAGACGCGGATCAGGGCGGCTTTGAGGCGCTTGCCGTTGGCACACACGCCGAGGTAGCGCCGGCCGGGGGTCGCCCCCGCGGGCGGGCGCTGGCGGGCAAAGAAGGTATCGCCGGCATCGAGCCCCGGCGGCGGGAAGATCGCCACTTGGCGTAGAAACAGGCTGTGGACCTGGTCGGCCGCCCGGCGGATCGTGGCCGTCGAGGCGATGACTTTCGGGCGCACTCGTTGCCCGGCCACGTCCCAGGAGGCCAGCCGATCCACCGCCGCCTCGTAGAGGCCGACCAGCGTGCCCAGCGGCCCGGAGATCAGGTGGAGTTCGTCCTGGATAATCAGGTCGGGCGGGCGTAAGGCGGCATGGGGCACCGAGCGGACGGCCGGCAGCGGCCCCTCGGCCGGGTGGGAGTCGGCATCGCTGATCGTGGGCGAGCGGAAGCCGTGGCGCGGGCAATACTTGTCCACCTGGCCGAAGAGCATCTGGACCGCACCATTCCAGGGCATCTGCGCGAACTTGTCGACGGTGGCGATGATCAGCGCCGGCAGCAGCCGGTAGATCTCGTCGTCGACCACGACCAGCGGCAAGCCTTCGTTGGGCGCCTGGCGCGCGGTGAACGGGCAGGTACCCAGCGGATCGCCGCAGTAAAGGAAGGTGCGGCGGTAGCCTTTGACATCGGCGACAATGTGCTTGCCCGGGTCGATCGGCAGCCCGCACCAGGGGCAATGGGTCAGCTGGGCCGGCGAGCCGCTGCGGGCCTGGCCCGGCGTGTACATGCCCCGGTCCTGGGTGATCGCCTCGTGGCTGGCTTCGGTGGTGTTCGGCGTGGTACGCATGCCGACCCAGAGCCCCAGGCGGAAGGGGATGCGGCCCCAGCGGGCATCGTCGGCGGCGAGTGCCTCGCGGCGGATCAGCTCACAGGCGCAGATCAGGGCGGCGGCCCGCTGGAACTGCTGGAGGGTGAGCAGCCGCAGGGTGTAGCGCATCAGCACCGCCACCCCGGCTTCGCCGGAGCGCCCCGCGACCGGCCCCTGCAAGCGGCGGATGGCCAGGGTGTAGGCGGTGAGGCCGAGATAGGCTTCGGTCTTGCCGCCGCCGGTGGGGAACCAGAGCAGGTCGGCGGTCGCCTGGCTGCCGGCGGCGCGGTCGGGGTGCTGCAGGTGGGTGATGCCGGGCAGATTGATCAGGATGAAGGCGATCTGGAACGGCCGCCAGCTCCGGTTGGCGGGCACGTCGATGGTTTCCCGGCCGGCCGGCGCCCCGCGGCGTTGCGCGGCCGCCAGGAGGGTATGCACCCGCTGCTGCCACATGGCCTGGTTGAGGAAGCGAAAGGCTTCGGCGGCCTGGGGGTCTCCGGTGAGCAGGGCGAGGCCCTCGCGCATGCGGGCGAGCGCGGCCCGGCACTGGACCAGGGCCAGTTCGCCTGGATGCCGGTACGCGGCGAGGTCGCCGGCCGGATGGGCCAGGCGGGCGGCCTGCGCCGCGATCCACTGCTCATAGGCCGTGGCCAGGGGGACGAGCGTGGCCGCCAGGTCCGCGGGCGCCGTTTCGGCCAGGGTGCGCATGTCGAACATGGCCGTGTGGAGCCCGGGGATCTCCTCGGGGCGGGGGGCCTGAGTCTGGGGCAGCTCATAGGTGGGGGCCACTCGGGTAGCTAACTCGACGGCGCAGGTGGGGTCGGCGGGGGCCAGCGTCGCATGGACGCTGACGCCATGCCCCACGGCAAACTCGACCTGGCGGCGATAGATCATGGCCAGGCTCGCGGCTTCCAGCGCGGCCACCGAGTCGGGACCCGCAACCGGCAGACGCAGCGGCACCCGGCGCTGGAAGACCGCCGCCCCGCCCGGCGCCCGCACACGCAGCTCGGGCTGGAAGATCCAGGCGCTATCGCGGGTCTGCTTGGGCTCCTCTTGCCCATTGACCAAAAACAGGGTGACGATCCAGGCGCCATCGCGGCGACGGGCGCGGCCGCGTACTATTACATCGGGTTGCTCGGGAGCGGGGGCGAACGGACCCATGGCCTCGGCCAGCGGCACGGTGTGGGTGCCGCCGCGCGGCTGCCGCTGCCAGACCCGCCGCGGCACCCCGGTCTTGGCCGTCGTCAGCACCGCGCTTGCGGTGCGGGTATAGTGGCCCCAGGTGGCGCGGATCTCCAGCGCCGTGATCGCGCCGTCGACACAAAAGCTCAAGCCAAACGAGGAGGGGAACAGGGTGGGAGCCTGGGGGCTGCTGACCTCGGCCGGCCCTTCTTCGGCGGCGGTCGCCCCGTCGGTGGCTAGCTCATCCTGCTCCTCCACGTCGACCTGCTGCCCACGGGGGGCCAGCATCCCGATCAGATAGCGGTCACGCACATGGCGCTCGTCCACCTCCTCCTCCGGGCCGCCGGCCGGGCCGAGCAGGTCAGCCAGCACCAGGGCTTCGAGCTCGTCGCGCAGTTCGGCGGCGGTGGGGGGAGTGAGCATGGGCGCGGCCGAGAGGGTGGAGCTGTCGGGCATGGGCAGAATCCTTGTCTGGGGCCGGCTACGGGCCGACCATGTGTAATTGTTGTAGCGTCCGCGTTAGATCGGCGACAAAGCGCCGATAGGCCGGAACGTCGGCCAACCGGTCGAGGGCGATCTCTTCGCCCAACTCCGCTTGAACCTGCGCGGGATTGATGCGCAGTGGCCGCCGGGACCGCGTCGGATAGGCCCGCTGCATGGCTGCGGCCAGGACCGCTTTGGGATCGGATAGCTGCTCGACCTGGGCCGCGTGCGCCGGCACCCCCAGGGCCGCCGCATCGAGTGCGCTGTTGAGGACACGCCGGAGGGCCTCCGGATCGGCCAGCATCCAGGCTTCCACCGTGCGGACCGGGATGATCGGCACCAGATCCCGACACCGCGCGTCGGGGCTGGCCGCCACGGCGGCAAACCCCGGCTGGAGCCGCTGCGCCAGGGCCGCCGCCGGATCGGGCGCGTCGGCATCGGCATGGACGATCAGGGCATGGTAGCCCACCGCCAGCCGAGCGGCGGCGAGAATGCGCGTGACCTGATCCCCGCGCTGTGGCGGGCGCACGATGGCCGGATCTTCGACCGAGATCGAGGGACCACCGGTCGAGCGCGCCACCAGTGCGTAAGCAGTCCGACGGATAATGGGCGGCAGGACCCGCTCATCGGTAGGGCCTTCGCCATAGAAGCCGAGGACCAGACTCCTCATGTGGGCGCATCGCCCGCCAGGATGACCCGCGATTCGTCAGGGTCAGCGGTGTTCAGATAGGCCAGCACCTGGTGGAGCGTATAGGCGGCTTCCGCGGGGTCGGCCGCTCCCCCGTGGACCGGGGCCATGCGCGTGACCCGCACCGGCGCCGGCCCGCCGGGGGTCACCAGCGCCGGCATCCGGGCGAATACCAGGTATGGCCCCGCCCCGTTCGGCTGGCCCAGTTCCTGGACCAGGGCACTGACCAGCACCGGCGAATGGGTGTTGATCAGCACCTGGCGCAGGGGCGCCCCGGCTTGCGCTGGATCCTGCAGATCGCTCGCCAGATCGCGCAGGAGCCCGGTCATTTGCTGCAGATGCGCCGGGTGGACCCCGTTCTCCGGCTCTTCCAGGCAGAGCGTCCCGTGGTATTCGGGATCGTTTTTCAGGGCGATCAGGGCCAGCAAGCGCAGCGTGCCGTCGGACAGCACGCGCGCCGGAAAGCTGCGGCCGTCCTGGGTGTCGACCACCAGGTTGTATTCCTGCTGGGCCGGGTTCGTCTCGATGCGGACGGTCCGCATCCCGGGCACCAGATAAGCCAAATCGCGACTCACGTCCGCCAGCAGCCCCGGGTCTTCGGCCTCCAGCCGCGCCAGGATCCCCGCCAGCCCGCGGCCATCGACGCCGAGGCGGGCCGTGCGGCGGGCCAGGATCGGGCTGGGCTGGCGCAGGCTATCGGGGTCGAGCTTGGTCAGGATGTGCAGGGCCGCGAGCTCCGCCTGCATGGCGGCCGCGTGGCGGAACAGGCTGGGACTGCTACCCGCGCTGCTTAAGATCGTCTGCTCTTCGTACTCCCGGTCCTCAGACGGCCACAGCATCCGCTGATCCCCGTCATAGTAGGCGCGCAAGCGGCTGCCAGCGGCAGTGGTGACCGTCTCGATGAAAGGTGTGCCGGGGAGCGGGGGGAGGTCCTGGTCGACGGGCAGATACTGCCGGCGCCAGGGATCCGCCTCGGGGGCCAGCGCAGTCAGCGATTCCTCCACCACCGCGAGATCGACCAGCCCTTGCGTGTCCATGCGGCGTTCAATGGTCAGGGTATAGCGCAGGCGTGTATGGGTGATCTGATAGCGGGTCGTGGCGGGATCGAGCAACGCCTCGACCGCCAGCCGCAGACGCGGGGCGCGGTCTCCATCGGGCAGCAGGCTGAACTGTTCGAGCGCCGTGCCCCGGCCGTGGCGGTCGGTGAAGGCTTCGACGACCGGTAGCCGGGCCAGGCGCGAGAGCAGGCGCAGGGCATCAAACAGGTTGCTTTTACCGGCCCCGTTGGCGCCCAGGATCACCTGGAAGGGGCCCAGGTCCAACTGAAAATCGAGGAAGGTTTTGAAGCCATCCAGTTCGATGCGCGTAATCATGAGTCTGCTTCTTTCCAGCAATACTTTAGATTCTAGTGCAGATTCTAGTGTTATTGTACGAGATCCGTCAACGTGCTGCCGCGCGCCGGCTCTTGCCCGACCTGGTTGATCGACTCCTTGCTATTCGCCGCCCGTACTGGGGAACAACGGCCGGATCATGTGGGCGGGGCGCCAGATCAGGTCAACCCGCGCGAAGCGACCCAGCAGGGCGCCGGCGGCAGCGAATGGCGCCTGCAAGGCGGCGGCTTTGACCCGATAGGTGCCGGCCAGTTGTTTGACCATCAACTCGTGGTGGCTGTAGATCGTTACGGTGAAGGCCGCCGGGTCGCGCCCGGCGGCGGTAATCCGGCCGGCCAGATCGGTCAATGCCGCGATCAGGGTGAGGTATTCGGCCTCATCAGCGAATCGCTCGCCCGCATGGGCTACGGCCCCCTGGCGCCCGCGGCCGTTGCGCGTCCAGAGCTGATACCGGCTCCGGCAGGGACCCCGCCCGACATTGGGTTGGCCGCCACCGTCGAGGCGGGTAAACAACACCAGCGTGTAATCGGCCCCTTGTAGCCAGTCCGTGGGCGCAGGGGCGGCGGCCGGCGGGACCGGCAACGCGGGCGCTGCCAGCGCCGCGCCCGGCATCTCCCGGCCGGTGGCCGCTTGCGCCGCGCGGTAGTGGGTGTAGCCGGCCTCGGCGAAGTTGAAGGCGGCACGCGTGGCCAGCTCGTCTGCTGCGGCGTTGAACGGGTTATCAGCATGGCCCTTAACCCAGGCGAGGGCGGCGCCGGCGGGCCAGAACGTGGTAAGCGCCTGCTCAGCGGCGTCGTACAGCGGCCAGAGATCCGTGTTTTTCTTGCGTTGCCAGCGCCCGGCAGCGCACTCGACCACATAGGTGCTGTCACTCCAAATGTGCGGCGGGGCCGTGTGCGATGCGCCCCAGCCCAGGTGCTGGAGCGCGTGCAGCCCGGCCAGCACGCCGGCGATCTCCGCGCGGTTATTGCTCGTGGCCGGCGGCGTGGCGCGGGCGGGGATGTAGCCACCGAGATCGAGCCGGGCGGCGACGGGGGGCCGGGCGGCCGCGGCGAAGTCGATCGCCTCCTGGAAGCCGACCACCACGGCCGCGAAGCCGGCCGCCCCCCCGGGGTTTTGCAGCGGCGCCGATCCGTCGGTATAGACCTCGATCGCCAGGCAGGGCGCGAACGCCGCCCAGGCAGCCGGGTCACGGGCCCGGCTGGCTTCTACCGCCTGGCGGACACTCGCCCACTCCGGCACATCGTCCGCAACGTCGTCGAACATGGACCGGGGCCCGGGTGACTTTACGTGGGCCGGCCCCCGACCATCCTTTGTGCCGGCCGCACCCTCGTCCGAACTGCTCATAGACCCTCCTGGTTAGCTGTGGGTTCATACACCGGCCGTTACGACGTCGGCGCCGGTGTCGGCCTCGCCGCTTACGCTGGGCACGCTGCCCAGCGCGAGGGCCTGGAGCGCCGCGATGAAGGGGGCGCCCGTCAACTGCTGAACGTCATAGCGAATACTCTCGCCGTCGTAGAGCGCGTCCAGGGCTTTCTGGGTGGCGGTGTCGACCTTCGCGGGCTGCACGAACACCGGACCCAGCACCGCGCGCAGGCGCCCACCGTCGCCGTAAAAGTACTCTTCCAGCAGCGGGATCACGCGATGATACCAGACGAAGTGGAGATCCTCCGCGTCCTGCACGCCGAGCAAGTAGCTGTGGCCGAGCCGATGGTCGCGGTCGAGCAAGGCGGCGATCCGCTCGTTGAGCCGGGTCAGCAGCCGCTCCAGATCCAGCCCTGGGACGGGGTTGCGCGCCGCCGGGGCCAGCAGGGCCGGGTTGGGGGGCAGCTCGTAGAAGGCGAAACGCCGGCGCAGCGCCAGATCGAGGAGGGCGATCGAGCGATCGGCGGTGTTCAACGTGCCCAGCAGCCAGAGGTTGGGCGGTACGCTGAAGGGTTTACCCGAATAGGGCAGGGTGACGGTGATGGTATTGGGCTGCCCCAGGCGCTTGTCGTCTTCGATCAGCGTGATCAGCTCGCCGAAGACCTTGGCGATGTTCGCCCGGTTGATCTCGTCGATAACCAGGAGGAAACGCGGCGCCTCCCCGACCATCCCGGCTGCCTGGTGATCCTCCCAGGCCTTGCCCGCCACTTCGCACATCTGGCGGAAGATGCCGGGCGCCGCGGTATAGCGGATACCGGAGGTGCTGACGGCGTCCAGCACCGGCCGCAGCCCTTCGACAAACTCTTCGTAGGCGAACGACTGGTGGAAGGTGACGAACCGCATGCGATCCGCGACGGCCGCGTCCTCCTGCGCCAGGAAATACTTGGCAAACTGGAGCGTCGTCCAAGTCTTCCCAGTACCGGGTGGACCATAGAGCAAGATATTGCGCGTGTGCCCCGCCAAGCGCAGTAGCAATTCGATCTCGGTTGGCGGAGGGGGCAGAGGGGACGGAACAGGGATAGGTATTGAACTGGATCCATCGGGGCCGCCCTCCGTGGTTGCGGCGCTGGGGAACAGCACCTCGTCGAAGAAGTGCATCATCCCATAGGGATCGAAACCCGCGAATTCCGGGCGACTCCGCAGGTAGTCGAGTAATTGGCGATTGCGGGCGAGTAACCCGGCCGGCGGCGTTTGACCGAACGCCTGCAGGAAAGTGTTGAGGTACGCCTCGCTGTTTACCGGGAGGAACTCGTCCGGGTAATACAGGGTCAGCGGTTTGCTGCGCAGGGTCTTCAGCCCTGGCAGATACTGCTCGCCGATTGCGTCCAAATGCGCGAAATCGCCCGCGTCGACAGCGGTGACCAGCGCGATTAGCCCGCGCTTGATCTGCTCAAACGCCGCCGCGAACGTGGGTGCCTGCTTCTCGTTCCAGCGATATCCTTTATCGTCTTTGCTCCAATAGACGCCGAATTTCGTAGCACTCCCGCCCCTGAGGCTGCCCAGGCGCTGGGTCTTGACTTCCAGCCAATAGCAGAAGTTATCGTGATCACCGTGCCCTAGCGCATATTGCTCCAGGGTCAACTCGCCCAGGTGCTCTTTCGGGAAGCGCGCGACGAATTCGTCCCGCAGTGCGCGGAGGTCTGCCGGCATAGTAATCGGATGCGTTTGCCGCCAAGCGGCGAGCTTAGCTTGCCAGCCCAGCACCGGGGTATTCATCGGTGGTCTCCCTGATAAAGGAATCGAATAAGGTCCGCAAGCGGGCTTGCAAGGCCTGCCGAACGGTCGCCTGGCCCAGATCGCCGCGCAGATCCACCGTGGCGGCCGTAATGACCGCAGCACCTCCCGGGCCATCGGCGGCGAACGGCACCTGCAAGGGTGCGTCCAGCCCTGCGGTTTGTGGGTACAGGAGGAGCACGCGGGGGCAGTGGTAGCGTTGTGCATAGGCATACATCTGATAGAAATCCCCCTGGGCGACCCCTAATTTAGCATCGGTATCCTTCAGTTGCTTGTACTTGGTGTCGAGCAGGAGCGGGAAAGCCCCGGCGAGCCGGAAAGCGAGATCGGGCCGCAGCTCGAAGCTCTGCCGCCCTCCGGCCTGTGTGGCAAGGTGCAGCGTGGCCCCTTGCGTCTGCACGAGCAGCTCGCAATCCTGCCAGGCGGGCGGCAGGATGGTCGCGCGATGCCGGCGGATGAACTCGGCGATGAAGTCCTCGAAGAGCCGGTTCATGTCGAAGACGAAGGCGAAGGTATCGAGGGTGCCGCCACCCAGTTGCGGGGCGTCCTGGGCCAGGAACAGCCGGGCGAGGTTGAGCAGCGGCGCATAGCGCGCGTTCAGTCGCGTGATGAGCGACGGCGGGGCATCGGCGGCCGTGACGATCGGCAACAGCGCGATCTCGTCCAGCAGCTGGCGCAGCAGACTGAGGCGGCGCGCATTGCCGGGGTGGCGCGTGCGCGCCGCGAGCCGCTCGACGACGTAGCGGAAGACCCGATTGAGCTGGTTGTCGGCGGTGAACTCGTCGTAGGTCACGGTGAAGCGGTGCGCGGAGGCCGGACGGCGGATCTGCTCGGCCACGTGCCACTGGCCCTTCATCACGCCCAGCTCAGCGTCGACGGCCTGGTAACCGCGGTGCGCGCCCCGGCCCCACTCGTCGGCCAGATGGCGGGCGAAGATCCCGGTCAGGATCTCGAACCAGTCGGCGTCCTGCTGGAGCAGCGGCGCGATCGCCTGCTCGTGGATCGGCACGCGCAGCGTGTAGGCGAGCAGGTGCAGCAGGTTGCGGGTGGCGGCGGGCACCGCGTCTGCCGCCGGCAGCCCGGAGCGGTGCATCTTGGGCAAGACCTGAATCGTGCGCGGCCCCAGCCGGATCACGCCTACATACTGGGTCGCCTGGATTGTCACCTGGCCGTGCCTGACCACCGGACGCAGCAACTCCACCTGGCCCAGCGTGCGTTGCAGCCGCTCCAGGCGCGCTGTGTCGGCGGACGTCCAGGCTAATAGCGCCGGATCGGCAACCTGGTGCTCGAACAGGGTGCTGATCTTGCTCACGCCGGTCCGCCGCCTGCCGCGCCGGGCACGGTGCGCAGGGCCGTGTCTGCGCCCCAGAGGGTCGAGGCCGGTCCGCTCATGGCATCCCCTCGTCGCCATGGTCGTCGTGGCTCGGGTGAGAGCCGAACCGCTCGTGCTCACGGTAGCGCTGGGCATAGTCCCGGCTCGCGTCGCGCGTCTCGGCGGCTTCCAGCGCCTCCAGGCTGACGGTTTTCAACCCCTGGCCCCGGGGCGCGCGAGTCCGGGGATGGAGCACCTGGCGCAAAGCGGCGCGGCCTTTGTGGGTCGGACGGGGTGGGTCTAGTACCGGCAGCGGGTCGCGCAACGGAAGACGCGGCGGCCCCAACCGCGCAGGCGTTGGGCCGGGCTGGAGGTGCTGATACCTGGCGCACTTGGCCTGGTGCCGGGGTAGGTTCGCCGTCTTCACTTCCGTCTGGCAACCCGCACAACGCGCCCATTGTTCACCCACAGCGCGATCCCAGGGTATGAAATGCTCCGGCCGGGACGGCGCAGGCGGGAGTGCCGAGGATACGCTTTGCTTGGGGGGGTGCGCATTGGGGCTCCTGGCTGATGGAGTTCGCATCTCCTGGGCTGGGAGGGCGTCCGGCGCCGGACGCTGCTCACTGATCATGGGTTTGCCCGCACAGGTGCAGGGCGCCCACTCGGGCATCCAATCATCACTGATCACCCGCCGCAGCGGCCGCCCGCAGTGGTCACATTCGCGGTAGGGCTGGGCATAGGCGCGGCTTGCGTCACCCGCCCCCTCGTCGAGGCGCACAAAACGGGAACCCGCACCAATCGGGCCACCGCCGACCCTGTTCCCCGTAGGCGCCCGTCCCGCCCGGCCCCCGCGCGGCCGCTGCGGGTGGGCGGTGGCCGGAGCTGGCGGCCGCTCCACCCGCGTTGGCGGGGCACCGGGAGGACTCTGCTTGTTCGGCGCCCAATATACGAGTTCCTTGAGCGGGGGAGTCGGACGACCCCGCCGATGCGGGCAGGGTTCTATGTGACTGGCGATAGCGATGGGTGTGAAGGACTGGTGGCAGAACGGGCAGCGGACGAGGGGGGCTACAATACGGGTTGGCGTGGCGGGCACGGGAGGTTGGGGCGGGAGCGCGGCGATCTTGCGTTGGGGACAGCGCTCCTGTTCGTGCCGCTGCAGGTTGCGCTGGCCGACGGACGCGCCGCAGAGCGAACACGTGACCAGCTTGCTAGAGCCGGGAGGCGGGCCGGGCATCTGATCTCGTTTGCCCACGACCGGTGCAACGGAAGTAGCGGTCTGCGGCGGCAGGCTGGTCGGCCCCGGTGGCGGCGCCGAGACACGGGCTGCGGGAGGGGGTGGGGCCGGTGGCGGGGCCGTGGTGACCTGCAGAGCTTGGTAGCCCGTCACCGGCGCGGCGGCGGCAACGCGTGCCTCCCGTGGTACCCCACACCAGGCATCATGGTATACCTGTTCGCTCACGCGCACCAGGCAGTCACAGCGCGGGCAGTGCGCCATAGCGTCGGGGCGGTGTCCGATCGCTCTGGCCGAGTTCGGCGGCATAGGTGGGCGGCGCTGTGGCACGCCACCGCAGGCGCACGGCACCAGCATCGCCACCCCATCTTCATCCACAGTCCAGCGCTGCTCTTGCCCGCAGCAGCGGCACACGCCCATCGCCACCCCCCTTTCTCCTACCCCCAGCCCCAGAGACATCCCCAACCGTCCATGTCTGCGATGTGTGTTATCCTTTTGTGCTCTCAATGGGAGCATAGTTACGCTCCCCATCAGAATTGGCCAGAAAAGCCGCTACGGCGGCGTCGAGGGCATCGATCTCTGCTTGCTGGCGAGCGAGTCGCTCCAAAGTGTTTTCGATCTCAGCCTTTCGGGCGGTCAATTGCCTACGCTCTACCGCAACCTGCGCCAGATTGATGCCTAATTTGGCCGCTAGAATTTCCTCTTTCTGCGAGTGTAATGTATCAATAACTTGACTGCTTGCCTCACTACTGATCTGCTCTATCCATTGTTGTGATTGTAAAACTTCAACGCAAGCTTTTCCAACCTCTTTCTTAATTAATTCGTTCTTGCGGGTGGGATTAAAAAGATGTCCCTTCCCTAAAATAGGATTGGTCAGCCTGTTCACCACGATGGGAGGGACAAACAAACTTAGCCTATCTACCGGTAGCAGAATCCGCGTCAATATTGTGGACAGAATTGGTCTTGTATCTATATCTAGTTTCTGGTTACTGAGCTCTAACACTTCTTGTATAATTGCTTGCTGCCGTTCGTCCCATTCACGGCGTACTTTAATCTGGATGTAATTCGTTACTTCTACGGCAGCTACATGTGGTGCGTGGGATGAGAGTAGAGTTTCCCGGGTTATTGGGTGCTGTAACTCGTAGTGGGTTAACCAATCCGGGATCTTTAGAGCCATGTCGTCGGCAAATTTATTGAAATGCCGGTTGAATGCTGATTGGAGTTTGGATCGAAGTGCAGCAGTCCATCGGGCGAATTGCGGGAGCTGATCTTCCAATAGTGCCAATTGCGCTTGAATTTTCTGCTGCCGCTCATGTATTTCCACTTCTTGGTGCAGATGTAAGGACGCGATCTGTGAGTCAATTTTTGTGCGTCCGTCTATTAACGATTCGTGCAGTGCCCTGGCTTTGGTGATGAACTTTGCATCCAGACGGTTATGCAAGAACGCTAGCAGTGCCTCTGCAAGGGCAGGCACTCCTGAAACCTTGACTTGTGCTGTATCCCCGGAGCGCTGACCTCGTAACGCTTCACGCGCACTGACGAAGAACAAACGGGGCTGATCGGGGCTGATATAGGGTGCCAACTTCGTTCGGCAGTGTTGTTGTAGTGCCTCCCGATCTTCAGGAGAAACATTATCGTACGCGTTACCGACGAAGAACAGAACTTCCTTGCCGGTTAATTCGTGAATCTGTGCGATGAGATCGAGTTCAGCCATACTTAGGGCCATATCGGCACGGAAGACTATGACAATAGCATCGGTGTATGGTACATAGCGCATAATACGATCTTGACCACTTGCGTAATCAGGCCAGCCAGGCGTATCGATCACGTGCACCCCGTTTTCACAGAACGGGACCGGCCAATAAATCTCCAATCTTTCATAAGGGGGGGCAGCAGTGAAAGCGTCTAGAGTATTCTGCTGCATTGTCAGATATCGCCCGACCTGCGTTACTTGGATCTCCATCACTGGCATTGAGTCACCATCTGTTCCTGGGGTTGGGTAGAGTCGGGCGCGAGGCTCTCTGCCCCATTTGATTTCGGTAAGCAGGGCGGCAGCCGGGCTGACTGCCGTGGGTAAGATCTCCTGGCCAAGCAGAGCATTGATCAGGGTGCTCTGGCCTCGCTTAAATTCACTTACGAAGAGAGCATTAGCCTCTTCGGTGTCCAAGTGGTGCTGCCAATCATCTAGAGTTGTTACCCAACCTGCCAAGCCAAACGACTCAGCCGCAGTGCGTGTCTGAGCTAGAAGCGCAGCGAGTTGCTGCCGTCGCGCACCCAGGTCAGGCGGTTGCGGGGGAGTAGATACTGGAGCGGCTGGAGGTTTCGCTGGCGGCGGAGATGAAGGTGTGGATGGTGTCTCAACGCCGGCAACGGCGTCAGGAAGAGTGCGCAGTACCCGGTTAGCTTCACGCCTGGCCGCGTGTTCACCGGAAATGGGCTGACCCTCCGCTAGTATTGGAGAGCCGTCCGCCGGGCTCCCAGCACCAGGAATATACTGCCGAAAAGCCTGGAGTTGTGGGTTGTCAGGGTTTGCCGCCAAGGCAGCCGCAATTAAGTCAGCTAGTTTGCCATGGGCTTGGGCCCAAGAGATTAAGCGGAAGCCCGCCTGGCGCAGATCGCGGGAGTCAGTGATCGCTTCTAAGTTCTCGTCAAGCTCGAAGTTGACCATCTGGGCGAGGTCATTGTAGGTTGGGAAGGCGGCGAGGAGAGCTTGGTGGAATGTCTTACGCTGATCTTTATCCAGCACGGCCACCACGACATTCGCAGGCTCCCGCTCGCGCGAAGCGGGATGATCGGTTGAGGAGATACGAGCGCGAATACCTCCCTCCACCTGGAGCAGGATGCCGTCTGGGGATCGCATGTGCAACACCGGCGTGCCCCATTCAACACTATGGTCCAACGCAAGGCTGACGGCAATACGTGCCTCGGTCGTGGCCTCGTCCACCGGCAGCCCATCGACGAGTGCTTCGTAAAAGACGCGCGCGAACTCTACGGCAGCGCGATCAGAGATTTCATATTGCATGGCCAGCACAGCAGGGATGCCGCGGCGCACGAGGGTGGCAGCCGTACTGGAGAAGATATCCTGGGTGCTGGCGCGGCCACCTTCGCAAGCATTCAAAAGGACCATGCGTAAGGGCTGATGATCGGCCAGTAGCCGGGCTACGTTGGTGGCCGTTAGCAGGTGCGAGCCGCCGGTGTCGCTGGCCAGCGCCAGGAGGCCCTCGTCAGCGTGCGGATCGAATCCGCCATGTCCGATAAAGTGGAAGAGATGCCAGGGACCACCACGCATGGCCCGCTGCAAATCGCGCCAGGTTTGGCCGGCTAGCCACGTAATCTCGACCAGACCCTGCGCGCGGAGGTTCTGAAGAGCCTCCTCGATACGGGCTTGCTCATGCGCAATGTCCAAAGGTTCCTGATCGCTAGGACTGGCAACCATGCCAAGCAGCTGTAGCGGCGGTGTCACTTTCAATACGCCGGGCAGCTGCGCCACATCCAGGTAGCGCACGATTGGCGTGTGGCGGGAAAGGCTGAGATATTCGGCTTGGCGCGGATCATACAGAAACTCCCAGGGCAACACGGCCAATTCGGGGGCTTTGATGCGTAAACGCAGCCGAAGCCCCCCTCCTTGCTCAGCAGCGCGTTGCCGACTCACGTCATAACGGTTGCGCACTTCTCCGGCTAATAGTACATTGAAAAGATCGCGCCCGAAGTGTTCGACCGTCTGCTCTTCGCCAGTACTTACGCGCCGACGCCCCCCACCAGAGCGGAGGAGGGCAATCTGCAGATCCTTGAGCTTGCTAGCCAGGGTGGGCTCGTCAAATGGAAAGGCCAGCCTCTCACTTGCTTCACCAGCTGGCGAGCGTGCCGTAACCTGGTAATTGCTGCCGCCGAGGGCGACGATTTCCACATCGAAGTCGAGGTGATGCACGTGCCTACCTCCTGGCTGGCCACAGACTGTCCCGGCCAGACGAGCAATATACTCCTAAAAACCCTCCGTGTCTCCGTGTCTCTGTGGTGAACCTAAAACAAGCTCCCCTGCGCCGCCGCCCCCCGCGCCTGCGCCTTCCCCCGCCGCCCCTTCGCCCCCACGTCGTGCAGCCCCGCCGCTACCTCGGCCGCGTAGCGCGCGTGGTTCAGCGCCAGCAGCCGGTCGAGCACCGTGCGCCGCGCCGCCTCGCGGATCGTGTAGCGCAGCCCCTGCTTGGTCGGGTGGAAGCCATGCCCCAGGTCCAGGTCGGCCCAGCCGTAGGCGGCGGCCACCGCCTGGTCCATCGCCATGTGCAACTCCCGCAGCCGGGCGATGTCGGCGGCGGTTTCGGCGGGGTTGTGGAAGCGGTTATAGGTTTTGGTCAGCCCTTCCTGTCGCGCCTGCATGATAGCCTGGCGGTGCTCGTAGTATGCCTGGCCGATAGCGTCGAGACCAGCGGTGCTTTCGGGGAAGGGGAAGGTCTCGAAGCAATCGGTAGGAGTATAACGGAGATCACCTTTCATAGAGGAAGCATATTCTCTTACCCAAGTTTCATGAAATACACTTTGTAAAAGAGCTAAATATGAACTTACTTCTAAAGAAAAAACATATAGCGCATTTGAAAAAACAATATTTGATGGTACAAAAGCGAATGCTAGAGTGCGACTGGTCGCGGCTACTACTAGCACGCGCTCTAGCCCCGAGATAGTAGTATAAAGATCCAGACCTCTCCGTCCATATTGCCACCATAGTCTAGCATATCCCTTAGCTGAGGGATCATCCTTCATAGCAAGTTTATCCCTCTCTGGCTTTACTTTTTCTCTCACAATTGCCATGCAATCCGGATAGGTTTCTGCTTGCTCCAGAGGCCAATCACGAAAATTAATTACACACCTACTGGGTGATTGGTCGTAACGAGAGTTAAGATCTTCACCATTCAAGTACGGAAAAATAACATCTCGATTGCATAGATCTTTGGCAATCAGAGCTTGGCCTTCTTCCGGCGTGAGCGAGAATCCCATCCCTAGCACGATCGATCCTTGAAAAACCTTATCTAAGTTACTCTTTAGGCGGTACGGCTTACCTTGCACGGCACTGGGCACTGTGAGCAGCGGGTTAATGCCATTGACCAAAACGTCGTCCAAATAGTGGTTTCCGAACCATGCACCGCGATGCAGCCAGAGGTGAGACACTTCCAGGCTAGCAGTGCCCGGCCAGCGACGGCTGGGCACTGCTCGATAAATTACCCAACTCGACGTCACTAATTGATCTAAGCCCACCTCGCGCGTATCGCCTTGTGCAATAGTGTTAGTTGCCAGTAAGGCCATAGTACCACCAAAATGTATAAGCTCTCCTGCCCGCAAAAAGAAATAAGCACAGAGATCTGCACTACCTGTTCTATTCGATGCTAAAACCTCTACAAGATAATCCCGATAGGGTGTACCAAGAATTCCAGTAATAAGCTTTCCGCCCCTAAACGGTGGGTTGCCGATGATGGCGTCAAAGCCCGCCTCGTGGTCTTCCCCTGGCACGATCACCTGTTCGCCGGTGGCGGGGAGTGTGACTGCCTGCCCGGTCATGGGCGTGGCGCGGTGCTGGAAGACCTCGGGGAACTCCAGCGACCAATGGAAGGGGCGGGTGGCGCCTAGCAGGGCGGCGGCTTCGGTTTGCAGGGCATCCCAATCGGCCACGGTTTCTGCCTCGGCCGCGGCGCC
This sequence comes from Chloroflexia bacterium, assembly GCA_035310405.1. Taxonomy (GTDB): domain Bacteria; phylum Chloroflexota; class Chloroflexia; order QHBQ01; family JAICKM01; genus JAICKM01. The sequence goes on from DATGEF010000170.1 coordinate 18,823, forward strand.
CTGCCCGCGTTCCCGCTGGCCGCGCCGGATGGCCAGCAGCGTCGAAAAGCGCGGCAGCCAGCCGTCGCGCAGCCGCTCGCGCTCTTTGGGCTCGGGCGCCAGCGCGCTCGCCGTCAGCAGGTCGCCACCCAGGCGCAGCAGGGTCAACGCCTCCTCGGCCTCAGCCAGCATCCGCGCTTTGTCGTCGGTATCAGCTTTCGTCACCGTCGGTAGGGACTCGATCCGCTGCCGCCACTCGATCGCCGTGCGCAGGGCGGCCTCCACCGGCCCGCTCCACCAGGTCAGTTGGTGGGCATCTGCCGGCGTCAGGCTCCACTGCAACAACTGCGCGGTACTCACCCCCAGCAACGAGTCGCCCGGGCGCAGGGCGTGGTCCAGGAAGGTGAAGGGCCGGTCCTTTTGCAGGGTCACCAGCCAGAGCGAGAGCTTGGCCATCTCCACCGCCAGCGGGTTCTTATCGACGCCGTACAGGCAGCGGTCGCAGACCAGCCGGCGGGCCAGGGCCAGGCGCTCCTCGGGGTCGCGGGGCAGCGCCTGCTCGGCTAAATCCCCGGTGGCCGGCAGGCCGTAGGGCGTAATGCGGATTTTGGATTTTGGATTTTGG
>DATGEF010000171.1:0-6549 GCA_035310405.1 Chloroflexia bacterium
CGGGTCCGGGCGATCCGGGCCGGGGAGATAGCGCGCCGCGCGCTCTTCGCGGATCGTGGCCCGCACCTGCGCCCAGGGCAGCGGAGCGGGCAGCGACCCGGCGGCCCCGCGCAGGGAAGCCACGCTCGGATACTTCGGCACCTCGAGCGTGACGTGCCCGTCGTCGTCCACCACGAACACAATGCGGCTGCCTTGCTGGAGGCCCAGATGCTTGCGGATCGCGGTGGGTAGGGTGACCTGGCCTTTACTGGTGACGGTCGCTATGACGGATTTCATGGGGCATACTCCTTACAGGTCGGTGGGTTTCTTACTATTATACCTCTGGTAAGGTACCCGGTCAAGTGCGGTATTATGTAGGGCAGGGTTGTGGCAAAGTCAGCGTGGCTGCCTGGGGGTGAGGAAATTGTCATTCTGAACGCAGCGAAGAATCCGTCTCTGACACAGGGAGACGGACTCTTCGCTGCGCTCAGAGTGACACGATCTCGACTTTGCCACAGCCCTGTTATGTGGGGTGCTCGTCAAGTTGCGGCTGGTGGGCCTCCAGCGCCAGACGATGGAGGGCGGTGACCTGTTGCCGCCCCTGGTCCGGCGGGACCGTCCCGCTCATCGCTTTGCTCCCTCGCGCAACTGGGCGGCCAGCGCCGCGTGCTCCTGCTGGAGTTGGGCGAGGCGATCGCGCTCGCCGTGGGTGCCGCTGGCCTGGTCCAGTTGGGCGGTCAGCGGTTCGGCCTGCTGCAAGAAGCGCTGCGCCCCCCGCAGCCGCCGCGCCGCAGCCGCCCGCTGGTCCGTCGCCGGCCCCCGCAGGGCCAGCCGGGCCTGCAGCAACCGCACCCGCATGCCAGCCACCAGCGCCATACAACGGTATTCTACACACCCGTCGCGGTGCGCCCAGATCCACTGCTGCGCAGCCGCCACGGCCGCCTCCCCCGCGCGCTCCTGGGCCTGATACACCCGCCCTAGCCCCTTATACGCGGTTGCCATCGCTGAAGGGCTTTCGGTGGCCCGTGCCTGGGCGAGCGCTTCCTGCGCTGCGGCCGCCGCTCCCGCCGGGTCCCCCTGCCCCAGCCGGGCGTTCACCAGCTCTTCACAGACCCAACCCCGCGCATACGGCCCGTGGGCCACCGTCCACGCTTCGTCGGCCAGCTGCGCCGCCGTCGTATAGTCGGCTACTTCCTCTGCATTCAGCAATCCCGCGAGTTGTAGCAGGTGGGCCGCCAGGGTGGGGCCAGGCGCCGCCGGGTCCCGCCGCCTCATCGCCAGGGCTGCTTCCATCTCCCGCCGCGCCCCTGCCCAATCCTGTCGGCCTTGCAGTAGTATCCCCCGCGCCAGCCGCAGCCCAGCGCCCCACGTGGGCTGGCCGACCTGCTCCAGCCAGGCCAGCCCCTCACGCACCACCTCCAGCAGCCGCGCGACCGGCATCTCCGGCAGGAACCGCCCGCAGTCCACAAAGAATATGAACGCGCCCACCAGGCACTTCAGGCTGGCGGTGTCGGCTAGTTGGCGGCTGGTCGCGGGGGTGCTGGCCAGGCCAATCAGCCAGACATAGGTAGCCAGCGCCGCCTGGTGCTGGCCCTGCATGCGCTGGGCGCTGGCCAGCCAGTAGTGCTCTTGCACCAGCAGCGGGAGATCGTCAAGGCCGGCCGCGATGGCGACAGCCTGCTCCAGCAGCCGCTCCATCGTCGCGTACTGGCCCTCGCGGTAGGCGTCCAGCGCCTGGCAATGGAGGGCGGCGACCTGCTCATGGCCCGGCAGGGCGGCGGGGTCGGGCATCGGGGTGCTCCTGGCTACAGATCCGGGCAACGGATGGTGGGGGTTCCCCCTGGATAGTAGCGCACAGGCGGGGGGCTGTCAAGCCGCCGATCGTGTATACTGAAAATGTGCAGACCGGGGCCGGCCCGCGTTTTGTGCCGCCCGCCCGCCTGCCGGCTACATGCCTGGAGGTTGTCCGATGACCGCGGCGCCTGACGTGCCGCCCCATGCCGCCGTGCAGCGCCTGCTGCGCCTCGTGTGGGATGCGAAGCGGGAGGGACAATTCATCACGATGGGGCACCTGGCCGATCAGGCGGTGGCCCTGGCCGCGCCACTGGGTGATCTGCCGCTCCTGGTGAAGACCCGGTTCTGGCTGGCCGACGCCTGGCGCTTGCAGACCCGTTACCGGGAGGCGCTCCCGATCTACATCTGGATGATCGGGCTGGCCACCGATCCGCAAGCCGGCCGGCCGTTAACCGACCGGGTGAGCCAGTGGTATCTGGCCCGGGGCTTCATGGACTTTGTCAGCGCCGGCCGGACACTCCCCGAGCTGTCGACCGCCGCGCTGCTCGCGGTGATCGCCGACGGCCTGGCCTGGATGGAACAGATTGGGCACCCGGAATGGACCGCGGGGCTGCGGATGTGGCGGGGCGAGCTTTTCAAGTGGCAGGAGCGCTTGGTCGTGGCCCGGCAGGAATTGGAAACCGCCCTGGCCCTGCTCCGGCGCCACCCGGAACTTCCCGGCCCTACGCTGGCCGATTGCCAGTTATGCCTGGCTGAGTTGCTGAGCCAGCATGCGGTGGGCGCTTACGCCGCCGCGGCGGCCCTGGCTGAGGAAGTGCTGGCCGATCCGGCGAGCAGCACGGGAGGCCGCTTGCGAGCATACGCTGTTCTGGCCGATGCCTGCGTGGATCTTGGCGATCTGGACCGGGCTGAGCAGGCGAGCCAGGATCTGCGCGCGCTGGGCCAGCGCATGGAGGGGCCGCGCATGCAGCCGACCGTGTACGCCACCGTGGGCAGGGTGGCGCGGGCGCGGGGCCGGGCGGACGAGGCCCGCGCAGCGGCCGTGACCCAGTGGCGCTGGGCGCGCCGGATCGACACCCCCGGCGCCTTGTATGGCACCCTGCGCAACGCCATGCTCGTCCGGCTGTTGCAAGCGCGCCTCGCGGCCGGGCTGCCGGCAACCGAGACCGATCGCCCGGCCGGTTTGCCCGCCACGGCGAACCGGGCCGCGGCCGGCCGCTACCTGGCGAGCGCGGGCCGCTTCCTCGCCCGGGCGCGGCCCCTGGCCGCCCGGCTCGATCAGAGCGCCGGGGCCGCGACCTATGGCAAAGGGCTGGCCCATGGCGCCAGGGAGGTGGCCCGGCTGGAGGCGTTGCTGGCCGCGCCGCAGGCGCCCTGATCGGGATGGATGCTGCACGGCGGCCGGCCGCGACACGAGAAAGCTAGACAGGAGACCGACCCGGCATGGATGAGCGGGACCCCACGTACCACGAGATCAAGATTGACCTGCAGGGGCTGATCCGGCTGCTGGCCAAGAACCTTTACGCCGAGGCCGATGTCTTTGTGCGCGAGCTGATCCAGAACGCACACGACTCGCTCCAACGGCGGGCGGCCCTCGGCGGCGACGCGCCCGCGGGGCGCATCGCGATCGGCATCGACTACCGGGCCGGCACGATCACCTTTGCCGACAACGGGCAGGGGCTGACCGAGGCCGAGATCCATGCCTACCTCTCGACCATCGGGCGCAGCGGCACCGGCGAGTTTCGCGCCGAGCTGGCCCGCCGCGGGCGCCAGGCCGAGGTCAGCCTGATCGGCCAGTTCGGGATCGGTCTGCTCTCGGCGTTCGTGGTGGCCGGGCGCGTGGAGGTGGACACGCGCAGCGCCACGCCGGGCGCGCCCGCCTGGCGCTGGATCAGCGAGGGCCAGCACGGGTATGAGCTGCGCCCCGGTACACAGGCCGCGCCCGGCACCACGGTCACGCTGCACCTGACCGAGTCCTACCGCGACCTGCTCGACCCCGAGGAGTTGCGCAAGGCGATCAAGAAATACGCCGACTTCATTCCCTTCCCGATCTACCTGAACGACGCGGAAACGCCGGCCAACGTGATCGACGCGCCCTGGCATCGCGCCTTCGGCGATGAGCGGGAGCGCCTGGGCGAGTACCAGCTGTTCGTCACCCGCCGCTTCCCGGATAGCCCCCTGGAAGTGATCCCCGTCGCCCTGGAAGTCCCCCACCGGGTAGCCGGGGTGCTCTACGTCTCCGAGCGGCGGGTGCCCGATATCAATACGGCCGGCCTGCTCGACGTCTACCAGACGCGGATGTTCCTGATGGCCAACAGCCGCGACCTGCTACCGCTCTGGGCCAAGTTCGTGCGCGGGGTGATCGACTCCCCCGACCTGACGCCCACGGCGGCGCGCGATGCCATCCAGCTGGATGCCCGGGCGCAGGCGATCAAGGAGGCCCTGGGCGCGCTGATCGTGCGTCACCTGCAGGCCCTGGCCCTGCGCGATCCCGCGCGCTTCACCCACCTCATGGACTGGCACGCCTACCACATGACCGGCATGGCCGTCGCCCACGACGATTTCTTCGACGCGGTGGCCGACCTGGTGCCCTTCCCGACCAACCGGGGGCTGCTCAACCTGGGGGAGTACATGCGCCAGGCGCCCGCCGTGGACACGCGGCCCGGGCACGACCTGTTCTATTTCAGCGAAGCGGGCAGCGCGACCCAGTTCTACCTGCTGTGTGACGCGCGGGGGCTGCTGGTGATCAACGCCAGCGACAACTTCACGGAGCAGTTCCTGCGCAAATACGCCCGGCGCCGCCCCCGGATTCGGCTGCACCACCTGACGGTCGCCGGGTCGGCGTTCCTGTTCGAGCCGCTGGGCCGCGCGGAGGCGGCCCAGTTCCGGCCGCTGGAGCTCGACTTCCAGGCGCTGCTGCCCGACACGCGCAGCCAGGCCCGGATCGTCCGCTTCCTGCCGGCCGATCTGCCGGCGGTCACGGTGCTGACCGCCGATACGCGGCTGCGCCAGGAGTTGGCCGAGGCCCAGCGCAGCCTGGCCTTGCCCGACTCGGTGCGCGACCTGGCGGGGCAGTTGTTCGCCGCGCGGGCGAGCGTGCCGGTGCTGCTGCACCTGAACGCGGCCAACCCGGCCATCGGGCAGATGGCGGCGCTGGCGCGGGCGGGGCGGGGCCCGCTGCCGGCCTACCAGGCCGCCCTGCGGGCCATCTACCACACGGCGCTGCTGCTGGCCCAGCACCAGGTGACGGCCGAGGACGCGCAGGCGATGGCCACCAGCTTCAACGCGGTGATCGCGCTGCTGCTGGAGCAGACCGGGGGCGGGACCGCGGCCCCGGCGCCCGCGGCCCCGGCTCTGCCCCCGGTGGAGGCGCGCGAGCCGATCCTCTGCGTGGTGGCGCTGCCCGCCGCGGATGGGGGTCTGGAGGAGGCGATCCGGGCCGTGCTGGAGGGGGCGCCGTACTACTGGCAGGTGGTGCGGGTGCCGCCCGGCCCGCCCGATCCGGGCCAGCTCGACCGGGCGCAGGTTTACCTGGCCGAGGTCTCCGATCGGGACCCGGCGGTGCTGCTGCAACTGGGCTATATGTGGGGCAGCCGGGCGGCGACCGGGCGGCTGGTGGGGGTGCTGGAAGGGGAGGGCGCGCGCCTGCCGTTCCCGACCCTGCCGGACCTCGGGCGCCTCCCTTACCCGACCGGGACCGCGGCCCGGCGGCCCGAGGCGCTCCGGGCGGAGCTGGCGGCCTGGCCGGGGGTGACGGCGATCAACGGCCGGGTGCGCGCGCATGCGCTGGCGGGCCGGGTGCTCTATACCGAGTTCGGGGTCGACGCCCCGTTGGCCGAGCCGCTGGCCGCCGCCTACCCGACGATGGAGCAGGTGGTGGCCGCCCCCCTCGACACCCTGATCGCCCGGGTGCCGGGCCTCGCGCGCAGTCTGGCCCGCGGCCTCCAGGCGGAAATGATCGACCGGCTGGCTTCGCGCGGGTAAGCCCCCGCGCCCCATCGCGAGGATGATCCCGATGCACCTGAGCGGTCCCGACGAACAACAACTCCAGGCGGCCCAGCGCGCCGCCGCACCTTCTCCCGCGCGGCCGAGCGGCACTGTGACCTTCCTGTTCACTGACGTCGAGGGCAGCACCGCCTTGTGGGAGATGGTCCCCGCCGCCATGCAGACCGCGCTGGCCCGCCATGACGCGCTGCTCCAGCAGGCCGTCGCGGCCGCCGAGGGCACCGTCTTCAAGACCGTGGGCGACGCGTTCTGTGTGGCCTTTGCCACCCCGCACCAGGCGCTCGGCGCGGCGCTGGCCGCCCAGCGGGCGCTGGCCGCCGCCGCCTGGGACCCCGCGATCGGGGCGCTGCGCGTGCGCATGGGCCTGCACACCGGGGCGGCCGAGGAGCGCGATGGCGATTACTTCGGCCCCGCAGTTAATCGCGTGGCCCGCCTGATGAGCGCCGGGCATGGCGGGCAGATCCTGCTCTCGCAGGCCACCCAGGAACTGGTCCGGGATACGCTGCCCGCCGGCGTGACCCTGCGCGATCTCGGCCGCCACCGGCTCAAAGACCTGATCCACCCGGAGGAGATCTTCCAGGTCGTCGCGGCCGATCTGCCGGCCGACTTTGCCGCGCTCAAAACGCTCGACAGCCGCCCGCACAACCTGCCCCGCCAGACCACCGCCCTGATCGGGCGTGAGCAGGAAGTCGCCGCCGTCCGCGCCCTGCTGGGCGACCCGCGCACCGCCCTGGTCACCCTGACCGGCCCCGGCGGCACCGGCAAAACCCG
>DATGEF010000172.1:0-3215 GCA_035310405.1 Chloroflexia bacterium
TGCTCGGCGGACATGGACGGTGCTGAAGCGCACGAAGCGGGCGCCAGCGGCGGGGTTCGCGGTGAGCAAGTGGCCCCTTCCGTTCATCTGCATGGTCGCCACAATGTTCGCATCATGCACCTGTTTGCCGCCGAACGGCACCTGTTGCAGCAGCGCCAAGAGGTGGTCGGTCACGGCGGCCGCCGTCAGATAGCTCCTCCCGCCGCTTCTCCTCTTGCCATTATACACCGCTTGGCGGCCCCTGGACAACCGAACCGCCCGGCCTGTGCTATAATAAGGACAGCCTGTTCGTTGAGGGTCCTGCCCGTGTCGCTGCCCGAACCCGCGCTACCCGCCCGCCTCGCCGCGGCCTTGCTCGCCGCCTGCCCGACGCGGCCCGACTGGGAGCGGCTGCTCCTCGTTGGCCTGAGCACGCCGCTCGATACCATCGCGCCGCCCGGCGACCTGCGCGCGGTCGCCGGCGCCGTCCTGCGCTGGGCCGACACCCAGGGGCGGGTGACCGACCTGCTGGCCGCCGCGATCGACGATAACCCCGACAACGCCACCCTCCGCGCCGCCGCCGCCGCCTGGGCGCAGCAGCCCCCCGGCACGCGCCTGTTCGCCGCCGGGGAGCGCCCGGGCGCGGCTGTGCCCCGCATGGGCCCGCGCCTGCCGGACAGCTTCGTGCCCCGCCCCACCGAGTACGCCGCCCTGCGCGCCGCGGTGTGCGGCGGGACGGGCGGCCTGGCCGCGATCACCACCGCCGCGCTCCGCGGCGCCGGCGGATTTGGCAAGACGACCCTCGCCGCCCAATTGTGCGCCGACCCGGCCGTGCAGGCCGCCTTCCCCGCCGGCACCCTCTGGGTCACCGTGGGCGACCGGCCCGCCGATCCCACCGCCGCGCTCAACGAATGGATCTGGCTCCTGAGCGGCCGGCGCTCCGCGGCCACCACTTGGCCGGGCGCCCAGGCGGCCCTCGCCCCCCTGCTGGCCGGCCAGCGCGTGCTGATCGTCGTCGACGACGTCTGGAGCCGCGCCGCCCTGGAGCCGTTCCTGGTCGGCGCGCCGCCCGTCGTCCACCTGGTGAGCACCCGCGACCCGGCCGCGCTGCCGCCCGGCACGCCGGTGGTCGTCGTCGACGCCATGCAGGCCGGCGAGGCGGCCGCCCTCCTCGCCGCAGGCCTGCCGGGCACCGCCCCCGCGCCGCTGGCCCGCCTGGCCGCGCGCCTGGGCGAGTGGCCGCTGCTGCTGGGCCTGGTCAATCGCGTGCTCCACGAGCGGGTGCGGGGGCAGGGGCAGGCCTTGGCACTGGCCCTGGAGTATGTCGAGCGGGCGCTGGACCAGCGGGGCCTGAGCGCCTTCGACGTGCGCGACGCGGCCCGGCGCGAAGAAGCGGTGGCGGCGACGATCGGCATAAGCCTGACCCACCTCGCGCCGGACGAGCAGGCGCGCTGCCGCGAGCTGGGCCTCTTCCCGGAGGACGTGGACGTGCCGCTGGCGACGGTGGGGCAGCTGTGGGCGGCGACGGCCGGGCTGGACGACCTGGCGACGGAGGAGCTGGCCGGTCGCCTCTGGCGCCTGGGGCTGCTGTTGCGCTTCGACCTCCAGGCGAACGTGCTCCGCCTGCACGATGTGGTGCGCGCCCACCTGCTGAGCGCGCTGGGGGCGGGGGCCGCGGCGCTGCACGGGCGCCTGCTGGACGCCTGGGGCGACCCGCGCGCCTGGTCGCCCGCGGACGGCTACGCCTGGCGCTGGCTGGGCTACCATCTGCTGGCCGCGGGGCGGGCGGCGGAGTGGCGGGCGCGGCGGCTCGACTACCGCTGGATCGCGGGCAAGTTGGCGGCGACAGGCGTGGCGGGCCTGCTGGCCGACTACCGGGCCGACGCCGCCGACCCAGCGCTGGGGCGGGTGCTGGGGGCGTTGCGCCTGGCCGGGCCGGTGCTGGCGGCCACGCCCGGCCAGCTAGGCAGCCAGCTGTGGGGCCGGCTGGCCGAGACGGAGGCGCCTGAAATCGGGAGGCTGCTGGAGACGGCGCGACGGGAGCAGGGCGGGCGCTGGCTGCGGCCCCGGACGGCCAGCTTGACGCCGCCGGGCGCCGGGCTGCTGAGCCGCCTGGAAGGCCACACCGGGAGGGTGCAGGCGGTGGCGGTGACGCCCGACGGGCAGCGCGCCGTCTCCGCCTCCAATGACCAGACGCTACGGGTGTGGGACCTGGCGACGGGCGCCCGCCGCGCCACCCTGGCCGGCCACACCGGGGGGGTGCGGGCGGTGGCGGTGACGCCCGATGGGCAGCGCGCCATCTCCGCCTCCCGGGATCAGACGCTGCGGATCTGGGACCTGGGCATGGGGCGGGCCCGCCCCACCCGGGCCGGCCATACCAGGGGGGTGAGCGCAGTGGCGGTGACGCCGGATGGGCAGCGCGCCGTCTCCGCCTCCAATGACCACACGCTACGGGTGTGGGACCTGGGCACGGGGCAGGCCCTGCACACCCTGGCCGGCCACACCAGGGAGGTGACCGCGGTGGGGGTGACGCCGGACGGGCAGCGCGCCGTCTCCGTCTCCTGGGATCGGACGCTGCGGGTCTGGGACCTGGGCACCGGGCAGACCCTGCACACCCTGGCCGGCCACACCGGGGGGGTACGGGCGGTGGCGGTGACGCCCGACGGGCAGCGCGCCGTCTCCGCCTCCCAAGACGGGACGCTACGGGTCTGGGACCTGACGAGCGGGCAGGCGCTGCACACCCTGGCCGGCCACACCGCCGCGGTGCGGGCGGTGGCGGTGACGCCCGACGGGCAGTGCGCCGTCTCCGCCTCCCAAGACGGGACGCTGCGGGTCTGGGACCTGGGCACCGGGCAGGTGCTGCACACCCTGGCCGGCTACACCGGGCCTGTGACAGCGGTGGCGGTGACGCCCGACGGGCAGCGCGTCGTCTCTGCCGCCGACGACCACACGCCGCGGGTCTGGGACCTGGGCACGGGGCCGCCCCGCCCCACCCGGGCCGGCCACACGGCGGTGGTGTACGCGGTGGCGGTGACGCCTAACGGGCAGCGCGCCGTCTCCGCCTCCTGGGATCAGACGCTGCGGGTCTGGGACCTGGCCACGGGGCAGGCGCTCCATACCCTGCGCGGCCACACCGCTGGGGTGCGGGCGGTGGGGGTGACGCCTGACGGGCAGTGCGCCGTTTCTGCCTCCAATGACCACACGCTACGGGTGTGGGACCTGGGCACGGGGCAGGC
>DATGEF010000173.1:0-5293 GCA_035310405.1 Chloroflexia bacterium
CCAAAATCCAAAATCCAAAATCGCCGCACACGGCGGCGGCCGCTTCCAGGGTGCAGCCGCCGGCGAACACGGCGAGCCGGCTGAACAGTTGGGCGTCGGCGGGGTCGAGCAGTTCATAGCTCCAGCCGATGGCGGCGCGCAGGGTTTGCTGGCGCGCCGGCATATAGAAGGCGCCCCCGGTGAGGACGGGCAGCGCGGCGTCGCCGCCGCTCCCATGCAGCCGGGCCAGCATGGCGGCCGGGGGCAGCTTGTTGACCCGCGCCGCGGCCAGCTCGATCGCCAGCGGCAGCCCGTCCAGATACGTGCAGATCGCCGCGATGGCCGGCGCGTTCCCCGCCGTCAGGGCGAAGTCCGGGTCGGTCGCGTGGGCGACCGTCATGAACAGCGCAATCGCCGCCACCTGGCCCAGTTCGTCGACGGGCGGCAGCCGCTGGGGATCGGGCAGCGCCAGCGTCGGCACCTCGAACAAGCTCTCGCCCGGCAGGTTGGTATGCACCCGGCTGGTGACCAGCAGCCGCAGGCCGGGGATGGCGGCCAGCAGATCCACGATCGGGGGGATCGCCGCCGGCAGATGCTCCAGGTTGTCGAGCACCAGCAGCAGGCTGCGGGTCCGCAAGGCCTCGACGAGGCTCTCCACCGGTGAGGTGCCCCCGCTCTCTTTGATCTCCAGCGTGCTGACGATGGCCGCCGGGACCAGGGCCGGGTCGCGGATCGGGGCCAGGGGCACAAACCAGGCCCCGTCCGCGAAGTCGGGCAGCAGGGTGGCGGCCACCTGGAGCGCTAAGCGGGTCTTGCCGGTGCCGGCCGCCCCGATCAGGGCCAGCACCCGGACGTCGGGCCGGCGGAGCAGGGCGGTGGTCGCCGCGAGCTCCGCCTCGCGGCCCACCAGCGGGTATAATTGCGGCGAGAGGTTGTTCGGCACCGCGTCGAGGGTGCGCAGCGGCGGAAAGGTATCGGGCAGATCGGGGATACAGAGCTGGAACACCTGCTCCCGGTCGAGCAGGTCGTTGAGCCGCCGCTCGCCCAGGTTTTGCAGGCTCGTGGCCGGCGGCAATGGCGCCCGGGCGGCGGCCTGGGAGACGAGGATCTGGCCGGGGTGGGCCGCGGCCAGCAAACTGCGCGCGCGGGCCGCGGCCGGCCCGCCCCACCCCGGCCCCTGCCGTGTTACCGGCCCGCTATGCACCGCGAGGCACGAGGTGCCGAGCGCCGGGCCGAGCGCCCGCGCCGCCGCCAGCGCCGCGGCGGGCGCCGCAAACAGCCCGCCCAGCGCAGTGTCCGCCGCGAACACCGTGCCGCCCTGTCCGGCGACGGCCGCCTGGAAGGCTTCCGTCGTCTCCGGGCTCGGCGCCTCGACATAGAGCAGCGCTGCTACCCGGGTTGCGCGATTCGTCACCTGTCGCCTCCTGTCGCCTCTATCATCCTATAACCGCAGACAATCGAGAATAATACGCAATCGTCCCCGCGCTTGACACGGCGCCGGCCCGCTGGCTATAATTTCTCTGCTTAACCGTTACCGCGGCAGGTCTCCGCCGCCCGGGGCCCGGTCGATCCACCCGGGTGTCCCGCTAGAAAGCCGGTCCATGCGCGCTTTACGGCTGTTTCGCCTGATCTATGCGGCAGCCCTCCTGTTGGTGCTGGGCGTCCCCGCCCCCGGCGGACCGGCGCGCCCTGCGCCGGTCCAGGCCGCGGCGTTGCCGCCCTCGCCGTTCGGTATGAATCTCTATATCACCGGCCAGGAGCGCAGCGACGCCGAGCGGGCCGCGCTGATCGGCCGGGCGCAGGAAGCCGGCGTGCGTTGGAGCCGGGAAGAGCTCAGCTGGGCGAATATCCAGACCGGCGGCAAAACCGAGGGCTGGGCCGGCTACGATGCGCACCTGCAGCTGTTGCACGACGCCGGCATCGCGGTGATCGGCATGTTGCTGACCACCCCGGCGTGGGCGTCCGGCCACACGGCGAGCGAGCCCAACTGGTACTGGTATCCCCCGCGCGATCCGCAGGCCTATGGCGCCTTCGTCGAGGCCGCCGTGCGCCGCTGGCATGATCGGGTGGCCGTCTGGGAGCTCTGGAACGAGCCGAATGCCGCGGGCACCTGGATGCCGCAGCCCGATCCAGTCGCCTACGCCGCGCTGCTGGCCGCCGGCTACGCCGGCGCCAAGCGGGCCGACCCCAACGCGGTCGTCATGCTCGGCTCGGTCTACGTCCACGATGCCAACAACGAAGGCCTCGCCTTCATGGATCAGGTGGTGGCGGCGAGCGGGGGGCAGCTGAACTTTGACATTATGGGCATCCACACCTACCTCACCGATCGCCCGCCCGAGGATACCCTGCCCGTGCAGCCGGTCCAGAACATCCCCTGGCGCCTGCAGAAGACGCGGGAGTGGCTGACCCGCCATGGCCGCGGGGCTATGCCGATCTGGGTGACGGAAGATGGACAGAGTGTGTGCGTGGCCTGCGGCGCGGCCGGGACGAGTGAGGCCGCCCAGGCCGACCGGCTGGTCCGCCGCACGATCCTGATGTTGGCCAATGGCGCGGCCCAATTCGACTATTTCCAGATGAAGGACAAGTTCAATAATGGCCCCACGGACGTCTTCGGCAACATGAGCGTGCTGCGCAACGACCTCAGCCCGCGCCCGGCGTTCTATGCCTATAAGACGATGGCCACGCTACTGGACGTGCCGGCCTACGCCGGGCCGGGCGAGTTGCTGCACCCCGTGCCCAATCGCTGGCAGCCGGACTTCGACCGCTACCACTACCGCTTTACGACCCCCGCCGGCCTGGTCCATGTCCTCTGGCTGCGCGAGAATCTGCCCGCCCAACCGGTGACCCTGCACGTCAGCACGCCGGAGGTGCGTATCCTGCACGTCGACGGCAGCAGCGTCGAGGTCGCGGCGAGCAGCGGCCAGGTGCCCCTGACCCTGACCTCCAGCCCGATCTTTGTGCTCGAAGCCTACCCCGCCCCGGGCCTCGATCCGGCCACGGACCCCCAATCCCCGACTGGCTTCCGCGTGAGCACCCGCTTCGCCGATTTCTGGCGCACCTATGGGGGCCTGCCCACGTTCGGCTACCCGATCACGGGCGAGCGCCAGGAGGTCAGCGCTACCGACGGTCGGCTCTATATCGTGCAGTGGTTCGAGCGCACGCGCTTCGAGTGGCACCCGGAGAACCAGCCACCCTTTACCGTGCTGCTCGGCCTGATGGGCCGCCAGGTGACCGCCGGCCGCGCCTTCCCGCGCAGCCCCGCCTTCGCCAATACGGGCGACCGCCGGTACGTGCCGGAGACCGGCCATAGCCTGAGCGGCCGCTTTCTCCAGTACTGGCAGACGACGGGAGGCATCCCCCTGTACGGCTACCCAATCAGCGAGCCGCTGGCCGAGGTGAGCCCCACCGACGGCAAGACCTACACCGTGCAGTACTTCGAGCGCGCCCGCTTCGAGGCCCACCCCGAGAACCGCCCCCCCTACGACGTGCTGCTCGGCCTGCTCGGCCGGCAGCTGCTCCGGTAGTCCTGAGATAGAGGGGTGGCGCGCCCCCACGCGGGTGGGGGCGCGCCGGGCGGTTACCAGCGGATGAGCGCCCAGCTCGCCGTGGTGGTGGCGCCCTGGGTCACGTGAATGGGGTTGTTTGGGTAAACCCGGCTCGGGTAGCCCGCCGGCACGTCGGCGGCGCGCAGGCGGTAATCCCCCGCCGGCACCACCATCCAGTAGGTCCCGTTCGAGTCGAGTGTGTAGTTGGTGTCGTGGACGTTACCGTCCGTCGCGCGGGCCCAGACCTGGGCGTCGGGCAACGGGCTGCCGGTCGCCGCGTCCGTGATCTGGCCGGTAATCAGCCCGCCTTGCGTCAGCGTCCAGTTGGCGACGATCGTCGAGCCCACGGTCGCGGTCACCGGGTTGCCGGGGTACGGCGTGCGCGGGTACAGCAACTGGAGATCGCGGGCCAAGACCCGCCAGGTGCCGGCCGGCACCGCGATGACGTAGTGGCCCTGATCGTCGCTGCGCGGCCAGCCATAGCCCAGCCCGCCGCCCGGGGCCCGCGCCCAAACCTGCGCGTCGGGGATCGGGGCATTGGTCTGTGCGTCGGTCAGGGTGCCGACGATGCGCGCCCCCAGACTCAGCGCGATGTCCGCGGTGTAGGTCATGCCGACTGTGGTGGTGATATAGTTGCCCGGGTAGGCGGTGCGCGGATACCCTTGCAGGTCATTGCGCCCATACACGCCCCAGGTCCCCGCCGGCACGGCCATCAGGTAGCGGCCGTCCAACCCCGTGTACGGCCAGCCATAGTTCGGGCCCCCTGGCCCCGGTGGGTTCGCCCAGACGTGGCTGTAGGGGAGCGGGGTGCCGGTGCCGGCGTCGGTGACCCGGCCGGCGATGATCGCGCCGCGCTGCAACGCCAGGTTCACGGTGATCGTGCTGCCGACGGTGATGGTATAGGGGTTATTGGCGGCCGGCGTGCGGTAATAGCCCTGCCAGTCCGAGCGGCCGAAGACGTTCCAGGTGCCGGCCGGAACCACCAGCCGGTAGTTACCCTGCGGGTCGCTCCACCAGGACCAGTAGCGCTGCTCGACCGGTTGGTGCGCGATCGCGCGCGCGCCGCCCAGCGGCAGGCCAGTATCCGCCCCGGTGATCACGCCGGTGATCAGGCCGCCTTTGGTCAGTTGGATGTCGGCCGTCACGGTCATGCCGGTCGTCGCCGTGATCGGGTTGTTGGCGTAGGGCGTGCGCGGGTACAGGGCGTCGATATTATGCGCATGCACATAGTAGGTCGTGCCGCCCGGGACCACGAGGCGATAGGCGCCCTGGCTATCGGCCAGGATCGAGCCGTAGGCCAGCCCGAGGAGCTCGTGACGGGCCCAGGCGCGGGAGCCGGGCAGCGGCGCGCTGGTCTGCGCATCGGTGAGGTGGCCGGCGATCACGGCGCCCGGCGTGAGGGCGAAGTTGACGGTCGTGGTCAGGCCGGCCGTCACGCTGATCGGGTTATTGCCGATCGGGGGCGTGCGCGGGTAGGTGTCTGCGTTTTTCTCCGCCCAGGCGCTGACCGTGCCCGCCGGGACGACGATCTGGTAATTGCCCTGGCTGTCGCTGAGGGAGCCGCCATAGGCCTGGGGCGGCAGCGGCGCCGGGACGGCCCACTCGTTCGCGCCCGCGATCGGCTGGTTGCTGGCGCTGTCCGTGACGGTGCCGGCGATCACGCCGCCCTCGGTCAGGCTAAAGCTGACCGTGCTCGCGCCGCCATCGGCGACCGTGACCGGGTTGGCCGGGTTGGCGGTCACCGGGTAGAAGGCCGTGAAATCGGCCGC
>DATGEF010000174.1:0-6900 GCA_035310405.1 Chloroflexia bacterium
GCGGGCCACGAGCAGGCTCAGGGCCGGCAGCGGCAGGGTGAGCGGCGTGTAGGGGAAGAGCACCGGGTGATGGTAGATATTGTCGCCGTGCAGCACGGCCTCGGCCATCGCCCGGTAGGTGCCGATATCGGCCACTTCGGCCCCAAAAATCACCGCGGCCGGCAGCCGGAACACCAGGCACAGCGCCACCAGCCCCAGCCCGATCTGGAGCGGCGAAAAGCGCGGCATGTGGGTGGTAGTCGTCAGTCGTCAGTCGTCAGTCGTCAGTCGTCAGTCGTCAGTTTTAGCCTACGGTCCCTAACCCGCCAGCACCCACTCAGCACGCTCCACTACTCGTTACTCGGTCTGGTCACTGGTCACCGGTCACTGGTCACTCGTCCCGGTCGGCGGGCGTCAGCGGCGCGGCTTCTTGGCGTAGATGGTCACGGTGGCGCCGCGGCCGAGCAGGGCGATCAGCGGCGCCCAGACCAGGCTGAGGGCGCCGAGCAGCGGGGCGAGCGTGAGCGTGAGCGCCAGGTCGACCGGGTGGGCGGGGGTCTGGCGCGGGCCGTCGAGCACTTTCGCGCCCCGGGTACGCAGCAGATTATAGAGCAGGTTATGGCGGATGCCCAGCATGTTGAGCGCCGTTTGCACAAAGCTGAAGAAGTCATACTCGGAGGCGAAATAGCTGACCATGCGCGGGCGCAGCCCGGCCTCCTGCAGCAGGGCGCGCAAAACGGCCGGCGTGAAGTGGCTGAGGTGGCGGGGCACGTCCAGGTGGAACCAATGCGCGCGGGCCAGGCGGGCTTCAACGGAGGCGAAATTGGGCACGGCGACCAGCAAGGTGCCACCCGGCCGCAAGATCCGCGTGACCTCCCGCAGCAGCCCGGCGGGGTCGGTGATATGCTCCAGCACGTGCCAGAGGATGACCGTATCGAACTCCTCGGCCGGGTAGTCCAGGTCGTGGATATTGGCGGTCTTGACGTCGATCTGGAGGACATCGCGGGCATAGCGGGCGCTATCCTCGCTCAGCTCGGTGCCGGCCACCTCCCAGCCGCGCTTGCGCAGCTGGTGGAGGAGCAGGCCGCGGCCGCAGCCAATGTCGAGCACGCGGCCGGACTCCAGGCCGTTGGCCATCTCGATCAGGCGGCCGCGGAAAGCGTAGAGCCAGTCCAGCAGGCGCTCCAGGGGCAAGCTGTAGCGCTTGCCCCGGCCATAATAGCCCTGCGGATAGTAGCGGCCGATCTCGTCGCCGGGCGGCGGGGGGCTGGTGCGCACCAGGCCACAGGCGCCACAGCGCCGCAGCACGAACAGGTCGCCGCTGATATAGTCACGCGCCGTGAACAGCGCTTTTTGCCGGCCTTCGGGATGCGGGCACCCCCCCGGGGCGCGTTGGGCGGCAGTCTCGGGAGTATCCACCATAGGGGTCGCGACCAATGCTCTCTCCTGCTCGTCTCGGGATCGTGGGCGGTTGAAGTCCCGGAATTTTAACACGCCGCTCCCGGTGCTGTCAAATTTTCCTTTTCCCTGGCGGATGCCGGGAGGGATCTCGCACCGCCTACGGGGGGAGCGCGCCCGGGCCCCCGCCCCCCCGCTCGCGCTGGGTAACCCAGGCCAGCCGGCGGAAAGCTAGCAGCGCCAGCACCGTGCCGAGGAGGGCCTGCGCAGCGTAGAGCCAGAACCAGCTGTCCGCGCCCGTTTCCCAGACGCGCCCCCGCTGCGGGTCGGCCGGCCACACGAGGGTGAAGAAGGTCAGCAAGCCCAGGATATGCACCACGCTGCCCGGCAGAATTGACTGGGTGAGATAGGCTAGCACGCCGAACATCACGTCCACGGCAAAGTACCACAACATCGTGGGCCACCCGAACCCCTGCGTCAAGGCGTGCGCGGGGGCAATCAGCAGGGCCGCCAGCACAATGGCCGCCGGGCCGCGCCCCGTGCGCTCCAGCACGCCCTGGAAGTACCCCCGGAACCCCGCTTCCTCAGCGAGGGCGGAGACGAGGGCAGACATCCCGAGCACGAGCACCACGGTCAGCAGCGGGTAGCGGGAGTAGTCGGGCAGGACGTGGCCGGGTATGGGCACGAGTTGGACCAGGACGATCCAATACCCGGCCAGGGCCACGATCGCCAGGCCCCCGGCCAGCACCGCCCAGGCGAACACCGGGCGAGAGACCGGCGTGGCCCGCAGGTAGCGGCGCCGCGCGGCGGCCGTGCCCGGCGGCCCCCCGTGGCCGCCCAGATACTGCCACATGCCCCAGAGCAGCAGCGCCATCACGCCCGGGGCCCAGGGCAGGGCCGGACTGGTCGTAAGATTGGCGACGAGCAATACGGTCCAGATCCCACCGGCGACCACGGTGAGGCCGAAGGCCAGCAGCCCGGACCACACTACCGCGGGGAGGCGGCCGGAGCGAGGAAACATATAGTGCCTCCCTCCCTTACGGCGTGGCCGTCGCCGTGGGCGTGCCGGTCGCCGTCGGCGTGGCGGTGGCGGGCGTGCCGGTCGCCGTCGGCGTCGCCGTGCCGGTCGCCGTGGGGCTGCCTGGCGGCGTCGCGGTCAGGGTCGGCGTGCTCGTCTCGGTGGGGGAGGTGGACGGGGTGGCCGTGGCCGTCGGCGTCGCCGTCGCGAGCGTGAGCGTGAGCGCATTGTAGAGCATTTTGCTGAGCTGGGCGCGCGTCGCGTTGTTGTTGGGCCGGAAGCTGCCGTCGGCGTAGCCCCCGGCGACCCCGCGTGTGGCCACGGCCTCGACGAACGGGAAGAACGGATTCTGGGCCGGGACGTCGTTGAAGCTCGGCGTGGCGGGGGGGGCCAGCGGCCAGGATTCGGCCAGCGTGATCAGCTTGGCGATCTGGCCGCGCGTGACGTTGTTGTTGGGGCGGAAGGTGTTGTCCGCGTAGCCCGAGATGATCCCATGCGCATAGGCGGTCTCGATCACCCCATAATATGGGCTGGTGTCCGGCTGCACATCGCTAAAGGTCGGCACGGGCGGCGTGACGATCGGCCAGGCGGCGGCCGCCACGATCATTTTGCAAAACTGGCCGCGGGTGGCGTTGTTATAGGGGCGGAAGGTGTGGTCGGCATAGCCGTTCACGATCCCGGCGGCGGCCAGGTAGTCGATTGGCGTATAGCCCCAGAACGTCACCGGCACGTCGACAAAGCGGGTCAGCACCACCGTGAAGGATGCCGGGGGCGCGCAGGCCACGCGCCGCGGCGGGAAGTCTTCGACCGCGCAGGCCTGGATGCCGTAGACCTGGTCCGTGCTGCCGGTCGGGTCGGGCACCGTGAACGTGCCCTGCCAGGTGCCGTTGGCGGTCGTGCCGGCGATCAGGCTCATCAGCACGACCTGCGTCGATCCATCGGGATAGGTCACGGTAAAGGACACGGAGCTGACCTGGGAGCCGTCCGGGTCGCTGGCGGCGAGCTGCACGGTCAGCGGGCCGCCACTGTGATAGTAGTAGGGGGGACTGAGCTGCGCCACGCCGACGGTCGGCGGGTTGTCGATCTGCGGCGTCGGCGTGGCCGTCGGCAACGGGGTGTAGGTCGCCGGGGGGTTCACCCGGTTCGTGATCAGCGCCGCTTCGGCCGGCCGGTCGAGCACGCTGAAGAAATTAAAGGCGTCACAGGGGCCGGTAAACGACTCGTTATAGTCAAAGTTGAAGACGACAATGGTATCCATCCAGTCCCAGTAGGCCCGCGCCCAGTTGAAAGCGCGGACCAGGTAGCTGGCCTGTTGCTGCGGCGTCCAGAGGAAGTACCAGTCGTAGCAGGTAGGGCAAACGGTGCGGCAATTGCCGACGGTCGCCGGGTCGATGGCCCAGCCGGTTTCGGTGATCCACATATGGTGCGCGGCGTCGCCGTGCTGGAGCATCACCTCGCGCTGGAGCTCGGCCCGGCGGAAGACGAGGGTCCGGTTCGGGGTGCGCGGATCGGCCTCCGGCACATCGCCGAAGCCATAGGGATGGATACTCAGGGCGTCGAAGTAGCCCAGCGCGCCCGCATCGTACATGCCGCCCAGGAAGGTCAGGTCGTCGACGGCGCAGGTCGCGGGCCGGGTGCCCGGCGGCAAGGCCCCGACCGTGGTGACACTCCCGGCGAGCACGCGGGCGCGGCCATCGGCGGCTTTGACCGCGGGATAGGCCGCGCGCACCAGGGCGGTGTAGGCGGCGGCCGAGGGACAGGCGCCGCCCCAATTGTCCGAGATGTTCGGCTCGTTCCAGATCTCATAGACCGGCGGGGTCGCCAGGCGGCCCTGCACATGGGCCGCCAGGGCGCCCAGAAAGTGCCCATAATCGGCCGGGCTCTGCGGCGGATACCAGCCGGGGCCGCCCGTGCCGTTGGCCCAGCCGGGCGACTGGTCGACGCGCAGGATCAGGCCGATCCCCGCGGCCGCGGCGCTGGTCACGATGTTGTCGACATTGCCCCAATCGTAGACGCCCCGGCTGGTCTCGGTATGGCCCCAGTCGACCTCAAACTCGACCCAGTCAAACCCGTCGCTGGTGACCCGGGCATCATGCTCGCGCTCGGCCAGGGTAAAGCCGTAGCCGACATTGGGGTTGCCCTGCGGGTCGACCGCGCTGAAGGGCAGCCGCGGGATGGGCGTGGGCTGGATGGGGCGGGCGGGCCCCTGGATCGGCGGGGTGGCCGCCGGGTGCGCCGCGCTGGGCGCCCCGTTGCCGCCCGCGAGGAGCGCCAGGCCGGCCAGCAGCAGCCCGCCCCACACCGCGGGGCGGGACGGGATCGGTAGGACGGGAACGCGCATGTGTCTACTCCTTCAGGCAAGATTCCAGGCAAGATTCCAGGCCAGATTCGGACGAGCGCTGGGCTAGGCCCGGCTTTGCGAACGGCTATCAGCCGGCGGATATACAACCTCGCAACGCAATTGTAACGAACGGGGGCGGCCGGTGGTCGCACCCCCGGCGGCCGATCAACCTCAGCGCGCCGCCGGGCCCTGGGGCGAGACGCCTGGCGGCTAAAGCCGCGGCTACGAGTACGAAGCCCGCCTGCGCGGGCTGACGGTGGTTACTCCGGGGCAGGGGGTGCTGGGCGTCGCCCGTTGTCGCCTCGTGGCTGCGGCCGCGGAGGTGGATCGGCAGGGGCGCCGGATCCGTCGCCCTATACGCCGCAACCTCCGCGGCAGGGACAGCGCGGAGACTTGCAGCGCCCCGCCCCATGGGAATGATCGTCAGCCCGCGTAGGCGGGCTTCGTACTCGTAGCCGCGGCTTTAGCCGCCAGGCGTCTCGCCCCAGGACCGCACCCCCCGCGGGCGCGACCGGCCGCAGGTACACTGTGGGACGATCAGCGGGCGATCGTGAAGAGCTCTTTGCCGACGAGGCCCAGCTGGATCTGGGTGCCGTGGAGTTCGAAGCGGGCGCGCTCGAAGTATTGGACGCGGAAGGACTGGCCGCCGACCTGCTCGATCCCGAGGTTGCTGATCGGCAGGCCGAAGATCGCCGGCCCGCCATGCTCGCGCCAATACGTCAGGAACGGCTGGCTGATCGCTTGCCCGGTGGCGGGGAACCAGACGGTGTTCGGGTCGTTGGGGTCGGTGGGCTTCACCGGGTCGAAATGGCGCCCCTGAGCCGCCACCAGCTCGCGCCCAATAGCGCCGAGCGTGACCGCGCCGCCGCCGGCCGGCCGCTCCAGCCGGGCGCGCTCGAAGTATTGCACGATGTGGTCACCCTGCCGGCTCTCGGGCGCCAGCGGCAGCCCGAAGGTCGCCTGGCCGCCGTTGGCACTGTAATAGAGCAGGAAAGCGGGGCCGACCACCTGGCGGGTCGCCGGGAAGTAGCGGGCCGGCTTGAACTCCCGGCTGTTGAAGTAGTTGTAGACGTTCGCCGACAGCTTACGCATGATCGCGGTGCTGGTGTCGTAATCGGTCAGGTTCCAGCTCATGACCGTGATCACGTAGGGGCCGCTCGGGCCATAGACGATCCCGGCATCGTGCTGGAGGGAGTCGAGCGTGCCGGTCTTATGGGCGATCGGGGTGCCGTCCGGCAGCCCCACGGGCAGCTGGTCGTTGAGCTGTTGCTGGAGCAACAGGTTAATCATATACTGGCACGAGGCTCGGTCGAGGACCTGGCTCGTGGCGATCTTCTCCAGCAGGTGGGTATACTCGGCGGCTGTCGTCAGGTTGTCGCCGGAGCCGAAGTTCAGCTGGCTGTTGGCCAGGCCGAGGCGTTGCAGGCTGGCATTAATCGTGTCCAACCCGACCAGGCCCGCGAGCGTCGACGCCGCGGTATTGTCGCTAACGGTGATCATTTGATTGAGCAGCGTTTCCAGCTTGACGCGCGAGCCGATCTCCCAGCGCAGATCGCCGATAGTCACGTCTTCGGCGGCATTGCCGTCGGTGATCAGCGCCGTATCGTCCAGGCTCAGGTTGCCCAGCGCGCGCTGGTGCATCACCTCATACATGACGAAGACTTTGTAGAGGCTGGCGGTCACGGCGGGGATATGGGCATTAACGGCCGCATATTGGCCGCTGTCCAGCTTTTTCACGCTGACGGCCCAGCTGCCGTCGGCCCCGTCCACGGCGTCGTCCAGGATGTCCTGGAGCCCGGCGTCCGGATAGTCGGGCGCGCTGCTGTAGAGGAGGGGCACGGTCGGGATCTGGGCCGGCGGGGGCGCGGCAGGGGCCGGGCGGGCGGGCGCGGGGCGCGCGGCGGGCAGCAGCGGCAGCAGCACCACCGCCCAGAGCAGCAGCACCGCCAGGATGGGCAGGGTCCGCCGCGGGCCGGCCGCGGGCGGCCGGCGCCGGATGTGACGTTTGCCTGCGTTTCGACTACAATAGAGTGATCTCAAGAGTGATCTCATAGGTTGGTGGCGAGGGGCCGCACCTATTATATGCGAAAAAAAGCGGGCGATCAATACCCAGTGCCTGGGAGAGAGCTAACCTCTCCCCCTCCCCGGCGCGGGGAGGGGAGAG
>DATGEF010000175.1:0-8252 GCA_035310405.1 Chloroflexia bacterium
GCCGCCGACGCGGTGACCGGGGCGATCACGCAGGCCGGGGGCCGCGCCCAGGCGCAACGGATGAACGTGGCCGACGAGTCCGAGGTGCAAGCCGCGATCGCCGCCGCCGTGGCCCGCTATGGGCGGCTCGACATCCTGGTGAACAACGCGGGCATCAGCAGTGTGGGGAATATCCTGGAGACCAGCAGCGCGGAGTTCGACCGGGTCATGGCCGTGAACCTGCGCGGCGTGTTCCTCTGCACCAAATATGCTGTCGCGCAAATGGTCGCCCAGGCCCCCGCGGGCGGCATCCTGGTGAACATCGCCTCGGTGGCCGGGACGATTGCCGTGGACCGCCGCGCCGCCTACGGCACCAGCAAGAGCGGCGTAATCGCCCTGACCCGCTCCGTGGCCATGGATTTTGTCGGGCAAGGGATCCGCGCGAACGCGATCTGTCCCGGGACCGTGCATACCCCCTTTGTCGAAGGCTACCTGGCCCGCAACTTTGCCGGGCAGGAAGACGAGGTGCGCCGCCAGTTGCACGCCCGCCAACCGATCGGCCGGATGGGCGAGCCGCAGGAGATCGCCTATGCCGCGCTCTATCTCGCCTCGGATGAGGCGGCCTTCGTGACGGGCTCGGCCCTGGTGATCGACGGCGGGTGGACGGCGAAGTGACCCGCCGCGCGCCGGCGAAAGGAGGATCGTAGTGCCTGGAGCGCCGCTGGTCATTACGGATGTCATCGCGAAAGATATTCGCTTCCCCACGTCGCGGTCCCTAGATGGCTCGGATGCCATGAACACGGCGCCGGATTACTCCGCGGCCTACGTCATCCTGGAGACCGATAGCCCCACGGGGCTGCAAGGGCATGGCCTGACCTTCACCATTGGGCGCGGCACCGAGATTGTTGTGGCGGCCATCCACGCGCTGAAATACCTGGTCATCGGCACGACCCTGGAGTCCTGGACCGCGGATATGGCCGGCTTCTGGCGGCAGATCACCGGCGATAGCCAGCTGCGCTGGCTGGGGCCGGAGAAAGGCGTCCTCCACCTGGCCACGGCGGCGATCGTCAACGCCGTGTGGGACCTGTACGCCAAGGTCGAAGGCAAGCCGCTCTGGAAGCTGCTGGCCGATATGAGCCCCGAGCAGATCGTGGCCTGTATCGACTTCCGCTATATCACCGACGCGCTCACGCCGCAGGAAGCGCTGCAGATCCTGCAGCGCCACGCGCCGACCCGCGCCGCGCGGGAAGCGGAAATGCGGCAGGACGGCTATCCCGCCTATACGACGTCGAGCGGCTGGCTGGGCTATACAGACGAGAAGATCCGGCGGCTGTGTCGCGCTGCCCTGGCCGACGGCTGGACCTATTTCAAGATCAAAGTCGGCGGCAATCTGGCAGACGATCTGCGGCGCGCGCAGATCCTCCGCGAGGAGATTGGCCCCCAGCGCAAGCTGATGATGGACGCCAACCAGGTCTGGGACGTCGACGCGGCCATCGCCAATATGGCGCAGCTCGCCGCCTTCGCCCCCTGGTGGATCGAGGAGCCGACCAGCCCGGACGATATCCTGGGCCACGCCGCGATCGCTCGCGCGGTGGCCCCGATCGGCGTGGCCACCGGCGAGCATGTGCAGAACCGGATCATCTTCAAACAACTGCTGCAGGCGCAAGCGATCCAGTTCTGCCAGATCGACAGCTGCCGCCTGGGCGGCGTCAACGAGGTCCTGGCCGTGTTGCTGATGGCGGCCAAGTTCGGGGTGCCGGTCTGTCCCCATGCCGGCGGGGTGGGCCTCTGCGAGTACGTCCAGCACCTGGCCCTGTTCGACTATATCTGTGTCAGCGCGTCGCTCGAAAACCGCCTGGTCGAGTATGTGGACCACCTGCACGAGCATTTCGTCGACCCGGTGGTCATTCGCGCCGGCCACTACATGCCGCCCACGGCCCCCGGCTACAGCATTACGATGCACGCCGAGTCGCTCAGCGCGTATGAATTCCCCAGCGGCCGGGTCTGGGCGCCGCCAAAGGACCACGAGCCATGCACCTGAGTACCTACACCCATCAGGGCCACACCGCGATCGGCCAGCTTGCCGGGGACCGGGTCATCCCGATCCCGGGCTACACCGATATGCTCGCCTTTGTGCAGGCCGGCCCCGCGGCCTGGCAGGCCAGCCCCCCTCCGGGCGCCAGCCTGCCGGCTGATCAGGTCGAGCTACAGGCGCCGCTGAGCAACCCCACAAAGGTGGTCGCGATCGGGCTCAATTACATGGATCACTGCCGCGAACAGCACGTCGATCCGCCCTCGAAACCGCTGGTGTTCGCCAAATTCCCCTCCGCGATCGTCGGGCCGGGCGCTGCGATCGCCTGGGACCCGCAGCTCACCGCCCAGGTCGACGTCGAGGTCGAGCTGGGTGTCGTGGTCGGCCGGCCGGCGCGCCGGGTCGCGCGCGCGGCGGCGCTCAGCTATGTCTTCGGCTATACTGTGCTCAACGATGTCTCGGCACGCGATGTGCAGTTCGGCGATGGGCAGTGGGTGCGCGGCAAGAGCCTGGATACTTTCTGCCCGCTCGGCCCCGTCATCGTGACGGCCGACGAGATCCCCGATCCGCAGACGCTGCGCCTGCGCTGCCTGGTCAACGAGACGCCCTGGCAGGACTCCTCCACCGCGGAGATGATCTTTGACGTGGCCGAGCTGATCTCCTATCTCTCGTACTCGTTTACGCTCTATCCGGGCGACATCATCGCCACGGGCACGCCCTACGGGGTGGGGGTTTTCCGCGATCCCCCGCTGTTTCTGCACGATGGCGACCGCGTGGTGGCGGAGATTGAGGGGATCGGCCGGCTGGAGAACCACTGCGCCGCCCGCGCGCAGCCGCTGGCCGGGTAAAGGGGGCAGAGGAGGATGGCGATGGGCGAAGTCCAACAATCCGCCGGCGCGCGCGCCCCGGACAGCCGCGCCCTGCAGCGGGCGCGCCGCGGCCGGCGGTGGCGGGAGGCCCTCACCGGCTACCTGTTTATCCTCCCCGCGGTCACCATCCTCGCCGTGTTCCATTTCTTCCCCATCCTGTACGCCCTGCTCCTCAGCTTGTACGAGTTCTCCTTCCCGCGGGGGCTGATCCCCCTGCCGGAATGGTTCGTCGGCGCCCAGAATTACGACCGCCTGCTCCACGACCGCGTCTTCGGCCAGGCGTTCGCCAACACCGTCTGGTATGCCGTGGGCACCATCCTGGCCGGCTTGAGCATCTCGCTGGGCCTGGCGCTGCTCCTGGAGCGCATCGTCCGCGGCCGAACCGCGTTCCGGACGATCTACTTCCTGCCCTATGTGACCTCGCTGGTCGTCGCCGGCACCGTCTGGCAATGGATCTTTCGCGCCCCGGACGGCAGCGGGCCCGGGGGCCTGGCCAATGCCCTGCTGCAAACCCTGGGCCTGGGGCCGTTGCGCTGGCTGGAGGAGCCCCGCGGCCTCTTCCAATTGATCTTCGCCCCCAGCGGCCCGGCCTGGCCCGGCTGGGCCCAGGGGCCAAGCCTGGCCCTGGTGACGATTATCGCGCTTGCCGTCTGGAGCGTGCTCGGCTTCAACACGATCGTCTTCCTGGCCGGCCTGACCAACATCCCGCGGGAGCTGTACGACGCGGCGCGCGTCGACGGCGCCACGGGGGGCCAGCTGTTTCGCCATATCACCTGGCCGCTGCTGACGCCGACGACCTATTTTCTGTTGATCGTCAGCACGATCGGCGCGTTCCAGTCCTTTACCCCCGTGTTCAGCACCAGCGTGCCGGTCGGCTCCGGCGGGCCGCAGAACACCACAACCGTACTGACCCTCTACTTCTACAAAGCCGCCTTTTCCTATCAAAACCTGGGCCTGGGCTACGCCTCGGCCATCGCCATCGTGTTGTTCGTTCTGATCCTGGCGCTGACGATCCTGCAGGTGCGATTCCTGAGCCGGCGCGTTAATTACTAGCAGACACGTAGGAGACAAGTTAGGAGACACGCCTGTGCGCATCGTGGAGACCCGGGCTCGCACGCAGACCAGCCGGCCGGACCGCCCGGCCGGCAGCCTCACGGGCGATCGCGCCCAGTGGCCAGTCTATCTGGCCCTCAGCGCCGGCGCCCTGGTCGTCGTCTTCCCGTTCGTCTGGATGCTGATCACCTCGCTCAAGACGCTGGAGGAGGCATCCGGCTATCCGACGGGCACGGCTTTCTGGCGGGTCTTCATCCCCTCCTGGCAATTCGGCAATTATATCGAAGCCTGGAACGCGGCGCCGTTCGGCCGCTACTTCCTGAATACGGTCCTGGTCGCCCTGGCGGTGACGGCCTGTGTGCTGGTCACCTCGACCCTGGCCGGCTACGCCTTTGCCGCCATCCCCTTCCCCGGCAAGAACGCGATTTTTATCCTCATCCTGGCCACGATGATGATCCCGCACGAAGCCGGCTACATCCCCAACTTTGTCATCGTCAAGACGCTCGGCTGGTACAACCAGTACCCGGCGCTGATTATCCCCTGGACGGCCAGCGCCTTCAATATCTTCTTGCTCCGCCAGTTCTTCGCCAGCGTGCCGGCCGACCTCTGGGAATCGGCCCAACTCGACGGCGCCAGCCGCCTGCGCTACCTGTTCCAGATCGGCGTGCCCCTGGCGCGCCCGGCCTTGATCACGGCGGGCCTCTTCAGCTTTGTCGGCAGCTGGAACTCGCTCCTCTGGCCCCTGATTGTCATCCAGGACCCCCAGATGCAGGTCGTGCAGGTCGGCCTGACCAATTTTGTCTCCGCCGACCGGCCCACCGACTGGCACCTGCTGATGGCGGCCTCGGCCTTCACGGCCCTGCCGATCATCGCCATTTACATGGTCGCCCAGCGCTATTTCGTCGAAGGCATTGCCCGCAGCGGCATCCGCGGCTGAGATCGCCGCGCGAAAGTGGTATAATCCAGGGGGCCGGGAGTCTTGCCCATGGGGGACTCCCACGGCGTCGCGTCTGTTGGGCAAAGTGAGGTTTGTTCTTTAATCCGGAAAGGAGCTTTGATGAAGCCTGGTTTTTTGCGTAGCGTGATGGGGGTAGGCAGCGTCGTCCCGCTGCTGGCCGTGCTGGTGGGGTGTGGCGGCACCACCGGCAGCACCGATACCCCCACGGCGGCGACCACCGCCGCGACTCCGGCCGCCGCGGATACGACCCCCACCTCCGCCCCGAGCGGCGGGACCGGCGCGGGGGTCACCATCCACTTCTGGCATACTCAGAGCCGCGGCAACCAGACAGTGCTCGAAGGCCTGGTCAAAGAGTTCAACCAGTCCCATCCGGGCATGACGGTCGTGCCCGAGTTCAAGAACAGCTATGACGACCTGTTGAAAGCCGTGCAGGCCGCGGGCGCCGGCGGCGCTCTGCCCGACCTGACCGTCGGCTATGAGAACTGGCTCCCCGGGCTGGTGAAATCCGACTCGGTGGTGGCCTTCGACGACTTCGTCAAAGGCCCCGACGGCTACAGCACCACGGAGATGAGCGATTTCTTCCCGGCCCTGATCAGCACCAATGTCTACCCGAACCTCGGCGGCAAGATGTGGAGCTTCCCCTTCACCAAGAGCATGCCGATGCTCTGGTACAATATGGACATGCTCAAGGCGGCCGGCATCGCCAAGCCGCCGGCCACCTGGGACGAGTTTGTCGCCGATTCCAAGGCGGTAAGCAAGGCCGATAAGGGCATCTACGGCTACGAGTTCGAGGCCGCGACGTCCGAGTTCATTGCCGGCATCTACAGCCGCGGCGGCAGCGTCATGAACGCCGACCAATCGAGCTTCACCTTCAGCAACCCGGCCGCCCAGGCCCAGCTCCAGATGCTGGTCGACGGCGTGAAGAACCATTACTTCCTGGCGACGCAGCCGAACAAGTTCCAGGACGAGATCGACTTCGCCAACCAGAAGACCGCCTTCTTGATCCGCTCCAGCACCTCGGTCTCGTACCTCAAAGGCTACTATCCGAAGGACAAGCCCAATTACGACTTCAGCTGGAGCGGCACGGTGATCCCGCACGGCACGGACGTCGCCACCCCGGTGACGACGCTCTACGGCGGCAACGTGATCATGTATAAGACGACGCCCGAGCGGGAGAAGGTCGCCTGGGCCTTCGTCAAGTGGTTCACGCAGTCGGACCAGAACGCTCGCTGGGCGAACGCCAGCGGCTACCTGCCGCTGACCAAGTCGGCCCAGAACAACGCGGCGCTCCAGCAATCCTGGCAAAAGGAGCCGCGGCTGCGGGCCTCGTTCGATAACCTGCAATATGCCACGGCGTCCGAGCCGAAAGTCGGCTCCTACCAGCAGGTGCGCGATATCATCTTCCAGGCGCTGCAGGCCGCGATCAACGGCACCAAGAGCCCGGCCGACGCCCTGACCGAGGCGCAAACCGACTCCAACGCGACCCTCAAGTAACGCTCGTCACAAGCCGCATCCGCCGCGCCGGGGGTCAGTCCCCCGGCGCAGCAGATCGGGCCGCGCCGGGAGGATTAAAGCGACGCAGTTCTTGCTTCTATTAGCCTTCCTTCGCCGTCTCGTGGTTCATGGTTCCGCTGAGGTCGGATGCCCATAATCGGCGGAACCCAAGTCAGCTTCTGCGCAACCCGGTCTTACCGCACCGCGTAGACCTGCGTTTCGTCGGCGAAGAAGAGCACACCATCCCTCATGACCGGCGCCGTTAGCACCACCCCCGTCGTTGGAAATTTCCACGTTTCCTGCCCTGTTTGCCGATCTACGGCATATAGATAATGATCCCCGCTCCCGAAATAAATTACGTCGCCGACGATAACTGGCACACTAATCCAGTTTTGCGCCGCAAACGTCCATCGCTCCTGGTGCGTGTTGGTATCGAGCGCGCTAAGTTTGCCTGAGTAGGTTCCCATGTACAGTGTTTGGCTCGCAATAGCAGGTAGACTCAGTGTGCCAGCTTCCGGCTTGTACTCCCATATCTGCTTCCCGGTCTGACTATCCAGTGCATAGATAACATCTGCTTGAGTTGAAATATTTCTATGTAAGCAATAGACCACACCATCAACGAAGTTCGTCGTATCCACACTACCAGTGGGCTTATAGACCCATTGTTCTCGCCTCGTTGCTATATCTATGGCGTGGATACTACCTTCATAAAAACCGGTATCGTAGCTTTCAGCTATAAAAGTTTCGGCAGTGAGATAAATTACCCCCGTACCAATGGCAAGATCCTTGATCGGGCCATCACCAACTTTTAGCCGCCACTTCTGCGCTCCTGTATTATTATCCAGGGCATATAAGTAACCGTCATCACTACCGAAATAGGCAGTATCATTGACGATTGCCGGCGGCGATTCAATCCCAGCATGTATTTGGAATGTCCACTTTGGTTGCTTGGTCTTGCTATCCAGGGCATACAGGCTACCACGCAATTCGTAGTAGACCACATCATTCACCGCAGAAATCGGCACCCGATCCACGCTGGTTTCCCAAGTCTCCCTTCCAGTCTGCAAATCAACTGAATGAATGTAGCCATTGTCCGTCACAACGTAGATCTCTCGGGAAGTAAACACAGGCGGTGAGCTTAGTTTGGATGACACAGTATAGATCCACAAAGGTGTGTGTACTTGCGGAACCTTGGTTAGGGAAGAAGTGTGAGTAGATTGTAGACTGGACGGATCGGCAACACTAGTTGAGTTAGCCGATGCTGGGATCGCTGTTACTGGTCGGTTATCTAGGGGCAGCGACGTGCCACCCGATGTAGTGCAAGCGGTAATCAACAAGAGAGTACTTAGGCCACCTAGAGTCAGGTAACTAATGATAATCTTTGATGGCTTGAAGAAAAGAAAGCTGCCCACAACAATCGATCGCTTCATAACGATGCTCCGTTTCGTTCTCTTGTATGCTAGATGAGGTGCAATGCAATTTCGCTCAAGTAACTCGTCGGTTTAGTAACAGAAGCTACGCGGTAGGTTGGAATCGTCTGGTAATCACTTCTGGTCGGATGGCTGATCTACCCCTCGACCGGCTATCAACCACTCGCCCAAGCATGATTTTGGCTACTAAATCACCCACCGCGTAAGTTCCGCTAGGGGCTGGGCGGTCTACTATCATGCATTAGATCAAATTGCTGTAACACACCCAATCCTCCTTGTGTCACATCTGTCGCTTTACTTGGACGTTCTCCAGCGATCCTGCCAGTAGGGGGTCGTCTCATCGATCCCCCCGCCGCGGATTTCCACCTGGGTGTGATCGCCCAGGGGGGTGATCAGGATCGCCGTGGATAAGACGGCTAAGGTTATATCCCCGCCGC
>DATGEF010000176.1:0-8533 GCA_035310405.1 Chloroflexia bacterium
CGGGTCGGCCGGGTCGAGCGGCGCACCATCCGCGCCGTCCGGCGCCAGCGGCGCCCGGCGCTCGCGGCGGGCCACCGCCTTCAGCGCGTCGTTGACTACGCTACGCAAGAACCAGGGGCCGAACGGTCGCGCCGCGTCGAACTGGCCGATGCGCTCGTAGGCGCGGATGAAGGCCGCCTGCACGATGTCCTCGGCCTGCGCGGCGTCGCGGCAGACCAGGAAGGCCGCGCCGACCGCCTGGGCCTGGTAGCAGCGCACCAGCCCCTCCAACCCGCCGATGTCGCCGCGCCGCAACCGGGCAATGGTCTCGGCTTCTTCCATCCACGTCCTTTGCCGGTAAGGTGAAGATCTTCTGTAACTATTATCCACGAACCGGCAAAAAGGTTAGTTGTGTGCGCCCCCGGCTGGTTAATTTGCCGCCGGCTCCCCCAATAGTGCTCGGGCTTTTCGCCGCGGGGTGTGGTATACTGCGCGCAACACCCTGGCGGATCGGATTGCTCGCTTCTTAGGCATGAAGGAGGCCGCGTTATGATCTTCACCAGCCCGTATGCCCCCGTCACTATCCCCGAACAATCGCTGACCGAGGTGGTGCTGGCCCAGGCCCAGCAGCGCGGCGATAAGCCCGCCCTGATTGACGGCCCCACCGGGCGCACGATCACCTACCGCCAGTTGGCCGCCGGGATCCGCCGCGTGGCGGCCGGCCTGGCGGCCCGCGGCTTCGGCAAGGGCGATGTCCTCGCCATCTACAGCCCCAATATCCCCGAATATCCGATTGCTTTCCACGCCGTCGCCTCGTTGGGCGGTATCACCACCACGATCAATCCGCTCTACACCGTGGACGAATTGGTCTACCAGCTCAAAGACGCGGGCGCGCGCTACCTGATCACAGCGCCGGCGTTCATGGACAAGGCGCGGGATGCCGCCGCCCAGGTGGGCCTGGCCGAGGTTTTCGTCTTCGGCGAGGCGCCGGGGGCGACGCCGTTCGCCGACCTGCTGACCAGCGCCGGGGAGCCCCCGGCGGTCGCCATCCACCCTCGCGACGACCTCGTGGCCCTGCCCTATTCGAGCGGCACGACCGGGCTGGCGAAAGGGGTGATGCTCACGCACTATAACCTGGTCGCCAACATGACCCAGATTGACGAAGCGATCCCGCTGACCGCAGATGATATCCTGATCGGCATCCTGCCCTTCTACCATATCTACGCATTGGAACTGATCCTCAACCGGGCCATCGCGCGCGGCACCACTATCGTCGTGATGCCGCGCTTCGACCTGGAGCAGTTTCTGCGGCTGATCCAGGACTACGGCGTGACCCATGCTTTCGTCGCCCCGCCCATCGTGCTGGCGCTCGCCAAGCAGCCGGTGGTCGAGCAGTTCGACCTGTCGAAACTGCGGCTGGTCATGTCGGGGGCGGCCCCGCTGGGGGCGGACGTGGCGCAAGCCTGCGCCGACCGGCTCCATTGCACCGTGAAACAAGCCTATGGGCTGACGGAATCCAGTCCGGCCACGCACATCAACCCCGCCGACCCGGCGCGCATCAAGCTGGCCTCCGTCGGGCCGCTCATCGCCAATACCGAAGGCAAAGTGCTGGACCCGGCGACCGACGCCGAGTTGGGGCCCAACGAGATCGGGGAGATCTGCGTGCGCGGGCCGCAGGTGATGAAAGGCTATCTGAACCGGCCGGAAGCCACGGCGGCGATGATCGATCCCGACGGCTGGATGCACACTGGCGACCTGGGCTATGCCGACGCGGAGGGCTATTTCTACGTCGTGGACCGCATGAAGGAATTGATCAAGTACAAGGGGATGCAGGTCGCGCCCGCCGAACTGGAGGCCCTGCTGCTGACGCATCCCGACGTGGTGGACGCGGCGGTCATCCCCAAGCCCGACGAGGAAGCCGGCGAGATCCCGAAAGCCTTCGTCGTGCTGCGCGGGGCGGCGGATCTGGACGCGATTTGCGCGTATGTGGCCGCGCGCGTGGCCCCCCACAAGCGCATCCGGGCCATCGAAGCCATCGACCAGATCCCGAAGACGGCCTCAGGCAAGATCCTACGCCGCGTCCTGGTCGCGCGCGAACGCGGCGGGAGTTAACGGGGCGGGGGAAAGGTGCTCACGGGCCGGCGGCGAACAAGCGGCCCGCGGTGACCTGGGGGGTGGTCGATCGGATCACCAGCGTCGGCAGCACCTTAAACCGATCGACGGTCGACCGCTCCAGGTGCTCGTGGGTGAATAAGATCAGCGTCAGCAGGATGCGCGGGAAGAGATAATTGCTTGCCATGCCGAAGACCGTGCGCACCTGATGCACCGCCACGAACTCCTGGGCCGGGATGATGTGCTGGCCCTGCTCGTTCACGGCCGCCCCCGCCTCCGGCACGTAAAACACGCCAAACGTGTTAGCCTGGCTCTCCACGCTCAGCTGGATCTGCGGCGTGTCCCCCCAGTCGAAGGTGATGCCCAGCTCTTGGAGCAGCCGGGCGATCATCGGCGCCGCCTTGATGAACTCGGGCGAGACCAGTGGGATGCCGCGATGGGCCTCGGATGTCTGGCGGCGGTTCCAGGCCGCATCTTCGCCCTGCGTCCCGAGCAGCGTGAGCACGATGGTCGACGGGGTGATCTGATTGGCCACGCCCAGCGCGGCGGCGCGGGTGCGCACAAACGTTTGGTCGGCCGGCGGCAGCGCCCGGAAGGGGAGGGTCGCGTAGAGCCGGACGAGGGCCAGCGAATCAGCAAACTCGGCGAAGAGGATCTGCGCCACCAGTTGGGCCGCCTCTTCCAGCGATTCACAGCCCGGCAGCCGGTGTTGGAAGTCGACACGCAGCCGCTGGATGGTCTCAAAATCGGCACTACTGAGTTTGGACACCCGCCACACCCTCCTACACTACGCCCTGCTCCGCGTCATGAAGTCTCCCGTAGTATACGTCACAGCCCGGGGACTGTCAACGGGGTGGGCGTCCGAGGAGAATCCCGATCTTCATGACGGCTCGACCTCCAGCGTAACCGGGATGTTGCCCCGGGTCGCCTGACTGTAGGGGCACGCTTGATGCGCGGCCTCCATGAGGGCCTGGGCGATCTCCTCCGACAGAGTGGGAAACCTGCCGCGCAGCGTGACGGCCAGGCCCACCGCCCCCGGCGCCACGCGGCCCAGGCCAACCCGCGCCGTAATCTGCGAGCCGGTTATGTCAAGCTGCCGTTGCCGGGCCACATATTGCACGGAGTTGTGGAAGCACGAAGCGAAGCCGAGGGCGAATAACTGCTCGGGATTCGTGCCCGGGCCATCATCGCCGCCCAGCACCTTGGGCCGGCTCATGTCGAGGGCCAGTTTGCCGTCGGCCGTCACGCTCCGCCCCACCCGCCCCCCGGTCGCGGTGGCCGCGGTTTCGTACAGGAGTTTGAATGTGCTGGGTGTCTCTTCCATCGGACCCTCCATCCGCTGACTCGCTAAGTTTATGCGTATTGGCTACGCAGTAGCTTCTTGTCGATCTTCCCGACGCTGGTTTTGGCGATCGCCTCCACCACATACACCCGGTCGGGCACCGCCCAGCGCGAAATCAGCCCCTGGTCGGCGAAGACCCGCATATGCGCGAGGATCGACTCGGGGGCCAGCTCCGCGGCCTGGCCGGGTTTGGGGACCACCAGGGCCACGGCCCGTTCGCTCCATTTCTCGTCGGGCATCCCGATCACGGCCACCTCGCTCACTCCCGGATGCTGCGAGATCAGATCTTCGATCTCCAGCGAGGAAATCCATTCGCCGCCGGTCTTGATCACATCTTTGAGGCGGTCGGTGATCTGGAGATAGCCATCCGGGCTGATGTAGCCGATATCGCCGGTGTGCAGATACCCGCCGCGCCAGAGCTGCTCGGAGTGGGTGCTGTCTTTGTAGTAGCCCTGGGTCAGCCAGGGGGCGCGCACCACCACCTCGCCGGTGCTTTTACCGTCGTGGGGAAGATCCCGCATTTCGGCGTCGACCACGCGCAGATCGACCAGGGGGATGGGGCGCCCGGTGCGGGTGCGGAAGCTCACCTGATCCGCCGGGCTCTGCTCCAGCATCGCGGGCGTTAACTGGGCCAAGGTGAGCACCGGGCAGGTTTCCGACATGCCGTAGCCGGTAAAGACGTCGATGCCCCGGTCAAGTGCCGCCTGCGCCAGGCCCTTGGGGAACGCCGCCCCCCCGATCACCACTGTCCAACCGCTCAAGTCCACCCCGGCACTCGCGGGGTGGGTGAGCAGCATATGCAGGATCGTGGGCACGCAATGGGAGAAGGTCACCCCTTGGGTTTTAATCAGGCCCAGGATCACATCCGGGAGATAGCGCCCCGGATAGACTTGCCGCGCCCCCATCATCGTGGCGATGTACGGCATCCCCCAGGCATGAACGTGAAACATGGGGGTCAGGGGCATATAGACGCCATCGCGGTGGAACCGCTGCGCCGACTGAGGGGCGGCCAGGGCGGCCAGGCCAGTCAGCGTGTGCAGCACAATCTGCCGGTGGCTGAAGTAGACCCCCTTCGGGAGACCCGTGGTGCCGGTGGTGTAAAAGGTGGTGGCGCGGGTGTATTCGTCGAAATCGGGGAAGGCGTAATCGGGCGCGGCCGCCGCCAGCAGCGCCTCGTATTCGCCCGCCAGCGGCACAGCCGGGCGGGGCGACGGATCGTGTGGGGGGGCCGCCGGCCTCGGGTCGTCGCTGAGCAGGACGTACTTCTCGACGCTCGAAAGCCGCTCCCAGATGCCTTCCAGCAGCGGCAAGAAATCTTTGTTGACCAGGATGACCTTGTCCTCCGCATGCTCGATGGTGTACAGAAGCTGTTCGGGGGAGAGCCGCACGTTAAGCGTGTGGAGCACTGCCCCCATCATCGGCACCGCGAAATAGGTCTCGAGGTAGCGCGGCGTGTCCCAGTCCATCACCCCCACCGTGTCGCCGGGCCCCACGCCCAGGCTCGCCAGGCCGCCGGCCAGCCGGCCCACCCGCTCGCGGAAGGTGCGCAGGGTATAGCTGCTGACGTCGCGGTACGCGATCTCCTGGTCGGGGTGGGTGGTGAGCGCCGCGGTCAACAGGTGCTTGATGAGCAGCGGGTAATCATACGCCGAGGGAGTTTTTTCGATCAAATTATCGGGCATAAACAACCTCCTTGCCAACGTCCGGCAACGTCTCTGCAACTCAAGCGCAACTCGGGAAAGATTCTCAGGAACCATGCCGATAATAGGCCGCGCGGCCGATTGATCGGGCACGGGGGCCGGATCAATCAGCCGCGGTGGCCTGCCGGCGCGTTACTTGGTCGCCGACCGGCCGCCAAGCCAGCTCTGCACCAGCGTCGCCTGGGTATCGATCATCTGATGGGCGGTGTCCTGCCAGATCTGCACCAGGTTCTGGCCGGTTTGCCGCACCGCCTCCGGCTCCGGGCGGAAGTTGAGACTGCGCACGATATTAAACCAGCCCTGCCAGAGGTCGCGTTCCGCCTCGGCCCAGCGGCGCAGGTCGTCCTGCCCCTGGCGCGCGAGCGCGCGCAGCTCATCGGGCGTGCCCGTGGCGGTCGCCAGCGTCTCGGTGAACTGGGTAGCCCATTGGGCCTGCGCATCGAGGGTCTCTTTCACCGAGGATTGCCAGGCATCCACCGT
Source organism: Chloroflexia bacterium (assembly GCA_035310405.1). Classification (GTDB taxonomy): domain Bacteria; phylum Chloroflexota; class Chloroflexia; order QHBQ01; family JAICKM01; genus JAICKM01. The sequence continues at coordinate 5,614 of DATGEF010000176.1, forward strand.
GTCTTTCCAGAGTTCCAGGCTGGGGGTGCCGCCGAACCGGCGCACGGTAGCAAGCCATTCCGTGATCAGTTTCTGCTGCGAGGTCGCCCAGGTCTGTACCAGGCTTTCGCCTGCATTCCGAATAGTCATTACTAATACTCCTTTCAATGTTCGCCTATATGTAATATGGTCTATTATGTAATATGGTGATTACCGTTCCGTCAGTAATCGTTACCTGGAATTAGCATAACTAACAGACGTTGGGAAAAGCGTTAGTTCGCCAGATGATTCTCAAGGAAAATCGTTGTATTGGAGTCGCGGGCTGGGGGGCGATCCCGCCCTAATCCCGGTCCCCAAGACCGGTGGTCCAGCGCCGCACCCATTCGGTTTGCGCGTCGATGAGGACCCGCCCACTATCGCGCAGACTACGGATCAAGATCTCATCCATTTGCGCGCTGCTTTCGAGCACGGGGCCGAGTTGCTTGATCAGGTTGAACCAGCATAGCCAGAGCTGTTGTTGTGCCTCGGTCCATTTCAGCAGCATTTCCTGGGCCTCTTGCACGTTCTTCCGTAACTCGGTGGGGCTGCCCGATGTGACCTGGGCACGCCCCGTCCAATCGCGCAGCCAGTTGGCCTGGGCGTCGAGAGTCTCCTGGACGGCGGTTTGCCAGGCATCCACGGTTTTCGTCCAGGCTTTGGCTCGCGACGTGCGATCCACCCCTTGCACCAGATCCAGCCAGCCCGTCAGCACTTGCTGTTGCGTATCGGCCCAGAGTCGGACCAGTTGCATTGCGCTATGTCTTGGACGCATTCTTTCCTTCCCTTCCACAACGGGGCCACCCCGACCCGGTTGTCAGGGTGCTGTTGCTCTCGAACCCGTATGTTGTCCTACCCAGTATAACGGCTGAGCGTTGGGGAAAGCGTTAGCCAGTGGGCTAGTCACTGGCTATGTCCGATCGGCAGCCGCCGGGGAGATCGGGAGGGCCCGCCCCCGCATGACGCGCCGGCGGGCCTCCCCGGCCTCAGCGTAGACGACCTCGCGGATCTTGTCGTGCGCGAACACATAGAGCACCGCCCCCTCCTTTGCCGGCGCGGTGCAGGACTCCCGCAATAGACGGCTCTCCAGGGCTTGATCCAGCGCGGCGAGGCCGTCGCCGGGGGCCAGGTCGGCGCTCCGGCACAGATCCTCAAAGGTGAAATCGTGATCGAGGATCGCGCCGGCGGCCAGCAGCTCACGGGTCGCCGGCGCCAGCCGGGCCAGGCGGCGCCCGATCCGCTCGCGCACACTTGGAGGCAGGGTGCCGCCGCGGGAGGTTTCCGGCAGGGTGGGCACGGCCTCGAACACCCAGCCGTAGCCCTCGATCAGGCGGGGCACCAGGCTACCACGTTCCAGCAACATCTCCAGCAGCGCTCTAATGTAGAACGGGTGCCCGTTGGTTTCGGCAAACAGCCAGGCCCCCCAGCGGGCCGGACTGAGGCGGGAGTCGGCGGTCCCGGAATCCCGTAGCGCAGGCCGGCTGGGGGGCCTGGCCTCTGTTGCGGGCCCGCCCCCGGCCGCCGAGAGGGAGACGGCGATCTGCAGGGTGGCTTCGCCGGAGAGGGGTCCCAGTTCCAGGCGCCTCACCGCGACCTCGCTACTCAGCTCCGCCAGCCATTCCCTGAGGGGCGGGGCCATCGTGCGGGTTTCGGTGCGGCTGCTCAACAAAACCAGGATGGGGGTCGCGCTTTGTACCCAGCGCAGCGCCAGATACTGCAAGACATCCAGGGTCGCCTCGCCGGCCCATTCGATATCTTCGATCAAGAAAATCAGCGGGCGGCGGGCGGCGGCCGCCTGCCCCAGGCGGGCCAGGGCTTCCCAAAGGCGGGACGCGGCGAAAGGCGCGGCGGTTGTCGGCGCCGGGAGGGCCGGGTAACGCTCCCGCAGCTCCGGCAGCAGTTGGCTTAGCTCGGCCAGCCAGGTAGCGCTCAACAGCGCGAGCGGGTCCGGCTCTTGCGCGACCAGGGTGCGCACCGCATCAATCAGCGGCTGGTAGGGCAGAGGCTGATGGGTGTGATAGGCTTTGCCCTGGAGGACCGTGGCGCCCTGGGTGGCGGCCCAGCCGAGAAACTCGGCCGCCAGCCGCGATTTGCCGATTCCCGCCTCGCCGGTCAGCAGCACGACCTGGGTGTGCCCGCCCGCCACCTGCTCATACAACACCAGCAGCCGGCCAAATTCCGCGCCGCGCCCCACAAAGGGCAGTTCCAGCAGGGCGCGCGCTGGCTCCGGCCGCCCACCCAGCGGCGTCGGGCGGGCGGGGATACGCGCCACGGAGGCGTTGCGGATCGCCTCGGCCAGCGTGACCAGGGATTGCGACGGTTTCGCGCGCAACTCGGCCATCAAGATCTCGGCGCAGTTTTTGTAGGTGCGCAGGGCGGCGGCGCGGTTGCCGGATGCGAAATAAAGCTGCATCAGGCGCAGATAGAGGTCCTCGTTGAGCGGGTCGGAGGCGCGCCAGCACTCGACCGTGGCGATGGCTGGCTCGATCTCCCCGGCGGCCAATTGCAAGCGGGCGAGGCAATCAAACACCTGCTCGATGCGTCCGTACCAATGCGCGCGCTGGACATCGACCCAGTTATCAAATTCAATCGCGTCGCGTAAGGCCAAATCGGCCAGGAAATCGCCGCGATACAGGGCGGCGGCGCGCTGCAACTCGGTAATCAGGGCCCGCTGCACCTCGCCCTGCACCGCGGCGCCGGTAGGCAGCCCCTGCACCCGGCGCCAGGCGGCCTCCAGCACGTGCAGGTCGAGATCGATGCCCGAGGCCATATCGAAGCCAAACGCATCGCGCGAGATGACCAGGTGCGATCCGCCCGCCGGGGCGCTGGCTTCTCCCAGCGCCTGGCGCAGATAAAGCAGGTTGATCCGCAAGGTGGTGCGCCCATGCACCATATCGCTCTCCGG
>DATGEF010000177.1:0-4978 GCA_035310405.1 Chloroflexia bacterium
CCGAGCGGGTCGACTTGCGGGGCACCGAATCGACCCGGCTGGCGATCCGCGCCCCGGCGGGGGCTTTCTCCGTCGATCTGGCGCTGCCGGGCTTCTATAATGCCTATAATGGCCTGGCCGCGTGCGCCGCCGCGCTGATCCTCGGCCTGCCCCCCGACGTCATCCAGCGCGGCCTGGGCGGTTTCCGGGCGGCTTTCGGGCGCATCGAGCGGGTCCCGGCGGGCGACAGCGGCAAAGCCCTGCTGCTGGCGCTGGTCAAGAACCCCGTCGGCTGCAACGAAGTGCTGCGCATGCTCTTTCCGCCGCTCACCGCCGGGGAGCCGCAGCCGCCCCCCCGCTATATGCTGATCATTATCAACGACCTGATCGCCGATGGGCGCGACGTCTCCTGGCTCTGGGATGTCGACTTCGAGGTGCTGGGCGCCCCCGATCGCGTCGCGCAGGCGACCTGTGCCGGCCTCCGGGCGACCGATATGGCCAACCGGCTCAAGTACGCGGGACTCGATCCGGCCCGCATCGCCGTGGTCGAAGACCTGGAGGCGGCCCTGGAAGCCACCCTCCAGCAACTCCCGGCTGGCGAGACTCTCTATGTGCTGCCCACCTATACCGCGATGCTCGACTTCCGCGCCCTGCTCCAGCGCCGGGGCTGGGTGAGCGAGTTTTGGGAGCAATAACCTAATGCACCAACGGCTGCAGCGAGTCGTCGTCCGCGCCCCGGTGCGGGTGGACTTCGCCGGCGGCCCCTCCGATGTGGCGCCCTTTTGCGTCCAGGAGTGGGGCTATGTGGTCAATGCGGCGATCGATAAGTACGCCTATGCCGAGGTTCAGGTGCGCGCCGACCCCCAGATCGTGGTGACCTCCCATGATTTGCAGCAGCAGGAAGTCTACCCCTCGGTCGACGCGTTGGGCCACGACTCGCCGTTGCGCTTGCTGACCACGGCGATCGCCCTGGTCGGGAGCGGGCCGGGGCTCGACGTCGGGGTGAAAACCGAGGTCCCGGCCGGGGCCGGGCTGGGGGCGTCGGCCGCCGTCTGTGTGGCGCTGTTACGGGCGCTCCAGACGCTGCAGGGCGCCGCGGAGCTGCCGCGCGAGGCCCTGGCGGCAGCGGCGATGCGGGTGGAGACCGGCCCACTGCACAACGTCGGCGGCGGCCAGGACCAGTATGCGGCTGCTTTCGGCGGCGTGCAGAGCTTCCAGTTCGCGCCGGGCGGGACCGTGCGCAAGCCGTTACCGATCGCGACCGCGACGCAGCGGCGCCTGGAGGACTCGCTGGTGCTCTGCTATAGCGGCACCTCGCGCATTTCCGGCACCGTGCTGGCCGGGGTGATGGACCGCTACGTGCGGGGCGACCCGGCGACCACGCGGCAGCTCCGCCGGCTGCGCGAGATCGCCCTGGAGATCGAAGCGCTGCTCGAGTCGGGCGATCTCGACGGCTTCGGCGAATTCATGACCGCGGCCTGGCAGGCCTTTCGCGCCCTGCATCCCAGTGTCTCCACACCCGCGATCGAGCAGATCCTGGCGATCGGCCGCGCGCACGGCGCCACGGGCGGGAAGGCGTTGGGCGCGGGCGGGGGCGGCTGCGTCTTGCTGGCCTGTGACCCAGCGCAACGCAGCGCCGTCGCCGCCGCCCTGGAGCAGGCCCGCTTCGCGACCATCCCGTTCCACTTCGCCGCGCAGGGCGCCGAAGTGATCGCGATCGAGTAATCTGGGGAGCCCACCATGGACTTACACATCAACTTTCTCTATCCCGACCTGATGAACATTTACGGCGACCGGGGCAATATCATCGCCATGCAGCGGCGCGCCGAGTGGCGGGGCATCACCGTCTATGTCCACACCACCTCGCCGGGCGAACCGCTTGACATAACTCGCGACGATTTCTACTTTTTCGGGGGCGGCCAGGATCGGCAGCAGATCCGCGTGGCGCACGACCTGCAGGGGACCAAAGCGGCGCAGCTGCGCGAGGCCGTGGAGGCGGGCGCGGTGGTCTTGAGCATCTGTGGGGGCTATGAGCTGTTACAGCACTACTACCGGCCGCACGGAGGCGCTGAGCTCCCGGGCATCGGGCTCTTCGACGCCTACTCGGTAGCGGGCGATACCCGCTTTATCGGCAACGTGGTGGTGAATACCGACTTTGTGGGGCAGCTGGTGGGCTTTGAGAACCATAGCGGGCTGACCTTTCTCAATCCGGGCTGCCGGCCGCTGGGGCGCAGCCTCGTCGGCTATGGCAACAACGGCCGCGACGGGCAGGAAGGCGCGATCTACAAAACGGCTTACGGCTGCTGGGTCCATGGCTCGTTGCTGCCCAAGAACCCGCACTTCACCGATTACCTGCTCCGCCAGGCGCTCCACCGCCGGCATGGCGATGTCGACCTGGCTCCGCTAGACAGTGCGCTGGAAGACGCGGCCCATGCCACCGCCTTCCGCCGCGCCCACGCGACGCGGTAAGGGACGAGTAGAAAGTCCTGAGTTAAAAGTCCTGAGTAGAAAGTCCTGTCGCCGACGACTGATGCCAAATATCCAGGCTATCATCTTTGACATGGACGGCGTACTGCTCGACAGCGAGCCCTTGCACCAGGCGGCGATGAACGCGGTGCTGGCGCGGGAGGGGCAGCGGGTCGACGATGCTGAGTACCGGACGTACATCGGCGACAGCGCGGAGCAGGCCTGGCGGGCGATCGTGGCCCGCCGGGGGCTGGCCGGGCCGCTGCCGGAGTACCTGGCGGCCTATGACGACGCGGTGTGTGCCGTGGTGGCCGCGCAGGGGGTGCCGATGCCCGGCCTCCTGGCGCTGCTGGCCCACCTGCGGCAGGCCGGGGTGCCCCTGGCCGTCGCCTCCAGCTCGCCCCGGCGCTGGATCGACGCCAGCCTGGCGCGGATCGGCGTGCGCGACTACTTTACCGCGATCGTCAGCGGCGAGATGGTCGCCCGGCACAAGCCGGCGCCCGACAGTTTTCGGCGGGCGGCCGCGTTGCTCGGCGTGGCGCCCGCCGGCTGCCTGGCGATCGAAGACTCGCCGCGCGGGTTCCAGGCGGCGCGGGCCGCCGGGATGTTCGTCGTCGCCCTCGTGCCGGCCCCGGCCGCGGCCGACCGGGCCGCCGACGCCGACCTGGTCGTGCCGTCGCTGCGGGTATTTCTGGACTGGTGGTTGGCCACACAGGGAGGAGTTGGACATGCATGAAATCGAGACCGCGCGCTTGCGCCTGCGCCTGTTCCGGCCGGACGACCTGGACGCGCTCGCCCCGATTTATGCCGACCCGGATGTGATGCGCTATATGCGCAGCGGCCAGCCGGCGACGCGCGAACAGACCATGCGGACCCTGGATCGGCTGATCGGCATGTGGGACGCGCAGGGTAAGGGGCTCTGGGCGGTGGAGCATAAAGCCGATAGGGTGTTAATCGGGCAGTGCGGCCTGTTCCACCTGGATAACACGCCCGAGGTCGAGGTCGCCTACCTGCTGGCGCAGCCCTACTGGGGGGCCGGCCTGGCGTCGGAGGCGGCGCGGGCCTGCCTGCGCTACGGCTTCGAGGAATGGGGGCTGCCGCGGATCGTCGCCGTCGCCCGCCCCGAGAATCGCGCATCGCAGCAGGTCATGCGCAAAATCGGCATGCTCTATGAAAAACACGCGCGCTACTACGACCTCGACGTGGTCTATTACGCCATCGACCGGGCGGCCTTCCAACCGGACGCGGCCCCCTACCAGATCCAGCTCCGGGGCCAGTAAGCGCCTGACCGAACCGGCATAATTCTTGCTCAATATAGCCGCACCAGGACCACGCTATACAAAGATTCCAGGTGATTGCCGAGCGGCGGTTCTGGCCGACGGAAGGCACCTGTGTCGCCGAACAAGGAGGTTTCCAATGCGTGTTGCAAAGGAGCTGGTGGTCAATGCACCAGTCAGCAAAGTCTACGGTCTCTGGACCGATTTTGAAAATTTCCCCCGCTTTATGAGCCATGTCGACTCGGTCGCGTCGACCGGGGCGGACAACTACCACTGGAAGGCCCACTTCGGGCCGCGCGCGGTCGAATGGGATGCCCGGGTGGTCGGCCTGGTGCCGGACCGCTCGGTGACCTGGCGCTCGACGAGTGGCGCCGAGAATGCGGGCGCGGTCAACCTGGCCGCGCAGGGCAATGTGACCCTGATGCAGGTGGTTATCGAGTACCATCCGAGCTGGTTTGAGGGACTGCTCGACACGATCACGCAGGAAATGTCGCGCAGTGTGGAAGCCGACCTGGAGAAATTCAAGCGGCTGGCCGAGGGGGTCGACGGCGAGGCCTTGCCCAGCGGGGCGGCGGCCGGCCGGAGCCGCGACGATTCGTCGGCCGCGCAGGGCGCGACGAGCGCGAGCGTGGGCGCGGGCAACCGCGGCGCCTATGGCCCGAGTGCCGCGCGCTCGGGTGATACAGCCGGCGCGGTGCCGACCCCCGCCGCCCCTACCGCCGGCTCGGCGGGCGCCGATCGGCCGGTCGCGGCCGCCGGTGCCCCGCCGGACGCCGGCGGGACTAGCGAGCCGGCGCCGGCCGCCCCACCCACAAATCTTCCAGGCGGGCCAAGCAGCGCTGGGTCGCCGCCTGCACCGGCGGGCGCCGATCGGCCGGTGCAGGCGGCCGGCACCCCGCCGGCCGGCGGCGGGACCGGCCAGCCGGAGACGGCTCCCCCACCCACTAATCTCGCGGGCGAGCCGAGCGCCGCCGGGTCGCCGCCCGCGGAGGTCAGCGGGCCGTCGCTCTATTCGAATGAGGCGGCCGGCTTCGAGGGCTACAGCGGCAGCGCCGGCGAGAGCGCCGGCACCGCGGCCAGCCAGGTAGCGGGCGCCGATCGGCCGGTCGCGGCGGCCAGCACCCCGCCGGCCGCTGGCGGGACCGGCCAGCCGGAGCCGGCCGCCTCGCCGTCCAATCTCGCGGGCGGGCCGAGCGGCGCCGGGTCGCCGCCCACACCGGTGGGCGCCGATCGACCGGTCGTGGTGTCTGCCGCCC
>DATGEF010000178.1:0-20432 GCA_035310405.1 Chloroflexia bacterium
TAGCTGGAGGGTGCTGCCGACGGTGAATACGCCGATATACGCGTCATAGAGGTAGGCAATGCCTTCGGCGTGTATCTGCATGACCTGAGAACTCACCATATCGGCAAATGTGAGCGTGAGCGCTGGCGACTGGTCTATGGATGGGGGCGGAGTGGGTGCCGGAATCGGGGTGGGCGGATAGGGATCGAATCCGGCCACCCATGCGGCGGCACTCGCGTTCACCCGGTGGAGCGCGGCAAGGAGATCGCGCAGACTGGGTGGCGCCGCAGCGTAGCCGCCCCTTCCGGCCACCACCACCGTCTTTACTTGATCTTGCTGGCGGAAGGTAATGGTTTCGTAGGTATCTCCGGCGCCGGTGCTTGTTCCATAGTGGTCGGCCAGATGGAAGAAATCCGCAGTTTCTGCTAACGCGACGAGATGGGGCAGACTACCGTCATTGACCACTATGCCCGAAGTTTCGCCGGTTGGACCGGTCCAATCCAAGCTAAGCATCAGTGGCATCTCTAGTCGAGTATGCTGATTGGCAACACCATTGTTAAACTCGTAGCTGAACACGATTGGGGTCGGGGTCGGCGCAACCGGAGTATAGCTGTGTGGCGTGGCGATGTAGCCCGGTGTCGGGGGTTGCCAGGCGTCAACAGAGGTCGGCTGCACGTCCGTTGCCGGCGAGATCGCCGTCGCGGTAGGCATAGCAGTAGTAGTTGTGATGGCCGGGGGGGTGACGGTGGAAGTCGCCGGAAGCACAGTAGCGGTTGGCGGTGATTCAAGTTGCGGGCCACAACTGACCAAGAAGATCAGGATTAGGACGGTAGCAAAAATCACAAATAGGCGGATGAGCGTCCCGACAGCCGCCTGGTATACGACTGGCTGGTCAGGCGCGGTGGTTGGATTTGGATTCCGGGGTCGTTGCATAGTCTGCATTATACACTACATTTGCAGTTGGGGCTACGCCGCGGTAGCCAAGAGTTGTTGTAGCTAATCAGGGGTCGCTCCTTGCTGAAATTGAGTGTAAATCCAGCCCAACAAAACCAGCGTCCACCAGCGCACGATCCCTTGAGTCGAAATCCTGCCTAAATGGCTATGCTGTATAACTAAAAATGGCTCTTTGAGCAAGTCCATTATCCTGCTATAATGGTGGTGGATGTCATAAAAGGTGATTGAAGGACCCGCAAAGAAGTCATAAAAGGAGGCATAGATATGGAAGCTAGAATGGATTACGCGAAAGCCGCGCCGGGGGCGATGCGGGCGATGAATAAGCTGGAGGCGTATCTCGCGGCCTGCGGCCTGGAATCGGCATTAACCGACCTGGTGAAGTTACGCGCCTCGCAAATCAACGGCTGCGCCTATTGTGTGGATATGCATAGTCTGGATGCGCGCGCCGGCGGCGAAACAGAGCAGCGCCTCTACGCGCTACCCGTCTGGCAGGAGACGCCGTTCTTTAGCGAGCGGGAGCGCGCCGCCCTCCTATGGACGGAGAAGCTCACCTTGATTGCGCTGGATCATGTGCCCGACGCGGTGTATGAGCAGGTGCGCGCGCAGTTTACCGACGAAGAACTGGCCAATCTGACCCTGGCGATCGCGACGATCAACGCCTGGAACCGTTTCGGCATTAGTTTCCGCGATGTGCCGGGACGCTATCAGCCGGCGAAGCCGCCCCCGCAATAGCCGCGTTTCGTCGCCCCCCCCTTGCCACCGCCTGGGATTTCGGTTAACATCCAGGCGCGAGCCCAATTACTGCACACGGCAACGCCGCCGGGGGGATCGAGCGATGTGGCAAACCTACTTGCAACCCGCGACCATGCAGGATGCCCTGCAGCTCTTGCGCGCCCATGCCGGGCAGGCGCGCGTCGTCGCCGGCGGCACCGACCTCGTCGTCGAGCTGGAGCGCGGCATCCGGCCGGCCGCGACCCTTATCGATATCAGCCGTCTCGCCGACCTCAAGTATGTGCGGGCGGACGCCGGCCAGATCCGGCTGGGCGCGTTGGCCACCCATAACGACGTGCTCGCCGCGCCGGCCTGCGTGGCCGGCGCCCTGCCGCTGGCGCAGGCCTGCCTGGAGGTCGGCGCGCCCCAGATCCGCACGCGGGGCACGGTGGCCGGCAATGTGATCACCGGCTCGCCCGCCAACGACACGATCAGCCCGCTGCTGGCCCTCGGCGCCGCTGTGGTCCTGACCCGCCTGGACGGCGAGCGCGTCGTGCCGCTCGATTCGTTCTATACCGGCGTGCGGCGCACCGTGATCGCCCCGGACGAGCTCCTGCGCGAGATCCGCTTCCCGGCGATCGGGCCGGCCGGGCGGGGCCTCTTTCTCAAGCTGGGCCTGCGCCGCGCCCAGGCGATCTCCGTGATCCACCTCGCGTTCGTGCTGACCTTCGACGGCGACCGCGTGCAGACGGCCCGCATCGCGCTGGGCTGCCTGGCGCCGACGGTCGTCCGCGCCCGCCAGGCGGAAGCCTTCCTGGCCGGGCAACCGCTCACGCCGGCCGTCTGTGCCGAGGCCGGCCGGCACGCCTGGGCCGACGTGCGCCCAATCGACGACCTGCGGGGCTCGGCGGCCTACCGGCGGACCACGCTGGCCGCCCTGGTGGCCCAGGGGCTGGCGCGGATCGCGGCCGGCCAGCAGGCCGCGGGCTTTCCCGCCGCGCCGGTCCTGCTCGACACGGGCGGCCCGCCACCCGGCCCGGCGGATTTCGCCGGCACGATCACGACCACGATCAACGGCCGGCCCTACCAGCTCCCCCACGCCGCCGGGAAAACGCTGCTCAACGCCCTACGCGAAGATGCCGGGCTGACCGGCACCAAGGAAGGCTGTGCCGAGGGGGAATGCGGCGCCTGCACCGTCTGGCTGAACGGCCAGGCGGTCATGGCCTGCCTGGTCCCGGCCCCCCAGGCCCACCAGGCCACTATCACCACGATCGAGGGGCTCGCCGGCCCCGCGGGCCTCCACCCCCTCCAGCAGGCCTTCATCGACCACGGCGCGGTCCAGTGCGGCTTCTGCATCCCCGGCATGATCATGGCCGGCGCCAAGCTCCTCGCCGAGCACCCCCACCCCGACCTCGCCGCGGCCCAGGTCGCGATTAGCGGCAACCTCTGTCGCTGCACCGGCTATCGCAAGATTTTGGATGCCATGCGCGAGGCCTAAGGCGGGGCCGGCCAGGGCGGCCGCGCCCAGCTTGGCCATCCCGCGCTGGATGGCGGCCGCGATGCCGGCCGGGGCCTGCCCCAAATGGCGCGCAATCTCGCTGCGGGTGAGGCAATCAAAATAGGCGAGCTCCAGGACCTGGCGCTCCTGCGCGGTCAGGTCCGCGAGCCCGCGGCCCCGCGCCGTGCCGGCCCCCGCGCCATCTGCCCGCGCGGGCGGCACGGCAGGGACGGCCGCGGCCAGGCGGGCAGGCGGCCGCAGGGCGGGCGGCGCGGCGCGCCGCTGTTGCCGCGCCTGGGCATGCACGGTCTGCAGTAACCAGGGGAGGAACTCCGGGATCGGACTCGCCGGCGGGTCCCGCCAGAGTCCCAGAAACACCGCCTGCACACAGGCTGCGGCGGCCTCCGGCTGCCGCAGCCTCCGCACGGCGAGCGTGTAGGCGCGGGGAAAATAGCAATCATACAGGGCGTGGAGGGCCGCCGCCGGTATGTTCCCTGGATACCGCGGTGGGAGTACTATGCTATAATAAAGCAAGCTCAACAGATTCCCATACTTACTCCCCGTGCGGGTAGCGCAGCGGCGCCCCGTTAGTGTCACCCATATCGCCCAGGCGGGCAGCCAGTGAGAAAGTGGGCCAGCGTCTATGCCGCGCTTAGATACTTCGTCTCCGCCCGCCGGCGATCTCGCGCCGCTCGTGGATGAGGACCCATCCTACCAGCTCATCGTGGTCGGCTCCTCGGCGGGCGGCATTGAAGCCCTCGCCACGCTGGTCGCGTCGTTGCCCGCGGACTTCCCGGCGCCGCTGGTCCTCGCCCAGCATCTCGACCCCACGCGCCCCAGCCATCTGGGCGAAATCCTCGCCCGGCACGCGCCCTTGCCGGTGGTCACGGTGGCCGATCACGCCCCGCTGCGGCCGGGCACGGTCTATGTCGTGCCCGCCAACCGGCATGTCGCCATCACCGCGCACGATATGACCGTGCTGCCGGACGGGCCCGGCCGCCCCAAACCCTCGATCGATCTCCTGCTCACCAGCGCGGCCGCCGTCTATGGCCCCCAGCTGATCGCGGTGATCCTGACGGGCACCGGCTCCGACGGGACCGCCGGGGCGGACGCCGTGCATGCGGCGGGCGGCACGGTCATGATCCAGAATCCCCAGACGGCCGCCTTCGCCAGCATGCCGGCGTCCGTGGCCCCGGCCGCGATCGATATCGTCGCCGACCTGTCGCAGATCGGGCCACTCCTGGGCGACCTGCTGGCCGGCCGCCCGGTGCCGCCGCGCCCGGAGGCTGCGCCCGCGCTGGCCGCCCTGCTGACCGGCGTCCAGGCGCAGACCGGGGTCGATTTTGCGGCCTACAAACCGGCCACGATCTTACGCCGCCTGCAGCGCCGCATTGCGGACACGGCCACCGGCGATCTGGCCGGCTACCAGGCCTATCTGGATACCCACCCCGCCGAATATGCCCAGCTGGTGCGCACCTGCCTGATTAAAGTCACCGAGTTTCTGCGCGACCCGGAGCTCTTCGCCCGGCTGCGCGCCGAGATTCTGCCGCGGCTGACGGCGGCCAGCGCGGCGCGGGATCACGAGCTGCGCCTCTGGTCGGCCGGGTGTGCCACGGGAGAGGAAGCCTATTCGCTCGCCATCCTGCTCTGTGAGCTGCTGGGCGAGGAGCTGCCACGCTTCGATGTGCGCATCTTTGCCACCGATCTGGACGCGGAGGCCATCGCCTTCGCCCGGCACGGGGTCTACCCGGCGGCCAGTATCAAAGGCGTGCCGGCCGATCTCCTCGCCCGCTACTTTACCGCCGGCCCCGACGGCTACATCATCAACAAAGCGGTGCGCAGCCTGGTGGTCTTCGGCGAACATGACCTCGGCCAGCGCGCCCCCTTCCCGCGCATCGACCTGGTCTTGTGCCGCAACGTCTTGATCTACTTCAGCGCCGACCTGCAGCAGCGCGCGCTCCAGTTGTTCGCCTTTGCCTTGCGCGAGGGAGGCTACCTGGTATTGGGGCGCACTGAAACGGTGCATCTGGTGGCGGAGTTCTTCGTGCCGGTGCCCGGCGCGCCCAAAGTGTACCAGCGCCTGGGCGGGCGGCGGCCGGTGCCGGCGGTCCCCATGGCGCAGCGCGTGCCCCCCCGGCTGCCGCTCGACGGGCGCGCGCTGGGTCTGGGGCACGAGCTGTTCCAACTGCAGCAAGAGATGCAGCAGGCGCGGGTCGGGCGCGATACTCTGCTGCTGCAGCTGCCGATCGGCGTCATCGTGGTGGACCGCCACTATGATATCCAGGAGATCAATAGCGCGGCGCGGCGCCTGCTGTCGATCCATAGCGCCGCGATCGGCGAGGACTTCGTGCATCTGGCCGGCCATCTGTCCTCCCCGGCCTTGCGCGGCGCCATCGACGCCACCTTCCTGACCGCCACCCCGACCCCACTCGCCGAGGTGATGGTGCCCCATGTGCTGACCGGGGCGGCGACCTATCTCCAGATCACCTGTTATCCGCAAGGCGGCGAGAGCGGGGGGGGCCGCGTCGATGCAGTGCTAATCCTGGTGACCGATGTGACAACGGCGGCGGAAGCGCGGCGGGCCGACACGCAGGCCCACGCCGCGCAACAGAGCCGGGAATCGGCCCAGGCGCTGGCGCTGGCAGAGCAGCAAGCGGCCAACCAGCAGCTCGCGCGGCGGGTCGCGGAGCTGGAGCAGGTGGCGGCGACCCAGAAGGCGGCGCTCCAGGAAGGCGAGCGGGTCGTGGCGGGGCACGTGCGGCAAATGGAGCACCTCGTGGCGACCAATCGCGCGTTGTTGGCGGCCAACGAAACCCTGACCCTGGCCAACGTGGAGCTGCGGGCGGCCCGCGACACCTATCTGCTAACCACCGAGGAGGCCCAGGCGGCGATCGAGGAGGCCGAGACCCTCAACGAGGAGATGCAGGCGACCAACGAAGAGTTGGAGACCCTCAACGAGGAGCTGCAGGCCACGATCGAAGAGCTGCACACCGCCAATAGCGATCTCGGGGCGCGGGGCGACGAGCTCCAGCAGTTGGCGCTCGCACAGGACCGCGGGCGGGAGCAGAGTGAACATGCGCGGGCGCAGCTGGCGACCATCCTGGCCAGCCTGGCCGATGCGGTGCTGGTGGTGACGGCCGACGGCACGCCGCTGGTGACCAACGCGGCCTACGCGGCGTTATTCGACGGCGGGGCCGTCCGCCTGGCGGATGATCGTGGCCAGCCCATCCCGCCGGACGCGACGCCCCAGGCGCGGGCGCGGCGCGGGGAGACCTTTGCCCTGACCTTTACCCTAACGCGGGCGAATGGCGAGCGGCGCTGGTGCGAGGCGCTCGGCCGGCCGGCCGGCGACGCGAATCTGCTGCCCGGGGGCATCGTGGTGATCCGCGACATCACGGACCGCAGCTTGCGGCACCTGCAGGACGAATTCCTGGCCCTGGCCAGCCACGAACTGCGCACGCCGCTGACGGTCATCAGCGCCACGTTCCAGCAGCTCGCCCGCTGGCACGCGCCGCGGCCGGAGAGCGAACGGCCGCGGCGCCAGATTGCGCTCGCCCTCACGCAGGTGGTGCGGCTCACGCGGCTGATCGACGACTTGCTGGATGTCTCCCGGCTGCAAACCGGGAAATTCCGGGTGCACTTAGTGCCCCTGCGCCTGGATACCCTGCTGGCGGAGACCGTGGAGGTCGGGCAGCGCCTGTCCACGCAGCAGACGCTGATCCTGGAGAGCGAGCCGGGGCCGGTGCTCGTCGCGGGGGACGCCGGCCGGCTGCAGCAAGTGGTGCTCAACCTGGTGACGAACGCCCTCACCTATGCCGCCGGCCCTGCGCCGATTGTGGTCGGGCTGCGACGGGTGGGCGCACACGCGGAGATTACGGTGGCGGATCAGGGGTCGGGGATCGCGCCGGAAGCTCTGCCGCACGTCTTTGGGCGGTTCTATCAGGTGGCGAGCGGGCCGGAGGGCCAGGCCGGTCTGGGGCTGGGGTTGTACATCGCCCAACAGATCGTGACCACGCATGGCGGCACGATCGGGGTCCAATCGACCGTGGGGGCCGGCACCACCTTTACCATCCAACTGCCTATCGTCCCCGAAGACGCGCCTAACTGATCAAGGTGGGCAGCAGCCGATACACATCGCAATCGCAGCGGGCGTTCAGGACCGCCAACACCGCCGCGACCTGACGCACGTCGATCTGCTGCGCATGCTGGGCAAAATAGGCCTCGGTCTGGGTGAAGTCCTCCGCGCAGCGCACCGCGCCGTCCTGGAGCTGCAGCGCCAAATACGCATACAGCTCTTGCAGCACCTGTAACTGGCGGAGGCTGGTGTCCGCCCGCTGCTGGACCGTGGCGGCGTGCTGTTGGGTGGTGTGGGCCTGCTGCTGTAAGATGCGGGCGTGATAGCGCACATCCGCCGCGTGCTGCTGGGCGGCTTGCATGAGGGCCAGAGCGGCGGTAAGCGGCCCCGGCGCGGGCGGTGGGCCCGCGGGCGGGCCCACCGACGGGGACACCAGGGTCAGGGGGTCCCGCTCCGGCCGCGCGCCGGCCGGTGGCCGGCGCGCGGCGCGCAACTGCCACAGGCCGGCCTGGAGATGCCCGTCGATCGTGGCGCGGGACTCCTGCAAGGCTGCGGCGATCTCCGACGCGGTCAGCCCGTCGAAATACGCTAGCTCCAGGACCGCCCGCTGGATCGGCGGGAGCCGGGCGAGCGCGGTCCGCGCGGCCTGCTGTTGCTCGGCCAAGCGGTGGCGGGCGGCGAACCGCCCCGGCCCGCTAGGCGGGAGGGCGCCCGCGGGCGGCGGCGGGACGACAGGAGCGGGCGGGCGGCGGCCGGGGCGGCGGCTGCGTTGTTGCGTGCGGGCCTGCAGCTGCACGGCCCGGAGCAACTCGGCGCTCCACTCCCGGCGGCCGGGATCCGCGCCGGGCGGGTGCTGCCAGAGGCCCAGAAACACCGTCTGGACACACGCTTCCGCCGCCAGGGGATCGCGCAACATGCGCAGGGCCAGGGCATAGGCGATAGGCGAGTAACGGTCGTAGAGTTCCTGCAGCGCGGCCGGTTGGCGCGCGGCCACGCCGGCCAACAGCAGCGTGTCGCTATGGAAAGCGGGCGGATCGGCGAAGGACAGATCGTCGCGGGCAGAGTCGTCAGGCATTAGGTCTCATCTTCATTGAGTGAGGGCCGCTACCCCCCACGGGTATGAGATCGCTAAAGCAGGAACGGGGCCACCACCCCCGATCGCTATAACACAGCCGGGCGGGCCAGCCACGTCCCGGCGACGACCGCCAGCAGGCCCAGGACGACCAGCGCCAGCCAGAGGCCGCCATCCGCCCCCCGGCCGGTGCTCGGCATGCCGGGCGTAGCGCCGCCCAGGAGCGGGTGCGCCTGCCCGATCGGGGGCGCGGGCGGCACGACCACCGGGACGGGCGACGCCGGGGGGGCGGCGGTCCGATCCAGGACCCGCACCCCCACCACGAAATCAGCCCCCGTGATGTTGTCGCCCGGCGCGATCTGCACCGCCTTGCGGTGGTAGCCGCCGAAGGCCCCGGCCCGCACGGTCAGGAACACCTGGCCCGCCGGCACCCGCAACGTGTACATCCCGTCGGCGTTGGTGGCGGCGGCGCTGAGCGTCGGCGGTGGCCGCACTTGCTGCACCCCCCCGTCCGCCAGACCGTTGGCGACGATATTCATCCCGCCCAGCGGCGCCCCGTCCAGGCTGGTCACCCGGCCGCTCATCGTGGCCACCAGCGGCGCCGCCGAGATCGCGCCTAACGGCCGCAGGATGAAGGTCACACCGGTGCGGATGGAGGTAGCATAGATGGTTTGCTCGGCGGAATCATATCCGGGCGCCGTGGCCCGCGCGGCAAAGGCCCCGGCGCCGCTGTCCATGCTCCAGGCGCCCTGCGCGTCGCTGGTCGCCACGGGACCGGCCGCCACATGGGCCGGCAGAGTATAGAGCGTCACGGTCGCGCCGGCGACGAACGCGCCGTCATAGTCGGTGACGTAGCCCCAGAGCCGCGTCGGCGAGGGCTGGGCCTGCGCCCGCCGGGGCAGCAGGAGCCCGCTCAGGGCCAGGCCGAGCAGCCCGCCGATCAGCAGGCCATGGGCCAGCCGGGAACGGGGGCCGGAACGTATTAGTGGAGTAGCCATCATCAAGATCCCTTTCTGCGTAACGGTTGCGTGGCTCTAGCCGAGTCGCTCCTGAGTCTGTTCTACGGCGGAAAGCGGCACCAGGGGCGGGGCACTGGGCGGGGCCACGGGCAAGGCCTCTTTTCCTGGGGCGCCGCGGGCGTCCCGGTAATACTCGCGCCAGATGAGGCGATGCACTCCCAGGTGATAGGGCAGGCGGTTCAGGAACGGAATGAAGGGGAAGATCACCAGCAGGAGCGTGAGCACCGCCATCAGCAGCCAGATCAGGGCATCGGCGTTTGCGGCCGCCGTGGTGCTGAACGGCGGTAGCTGGTACCACAAGGTATAGAGCCACAGCCAGCTCTGCCCCGGGTAGTTGTGCGTCTCGTTCATCATGCCCCACTGCGAGCCGAGCAGATTGGCGGCCTTGGCTTTGTCGGGCAGCGCCCCCTCCGCCAGGAAGAGAAGCGGCTTGGTGAAGTCGTTCTGATAGAAACCTTTGCTGCGCAGGAGGATGCCGTCGAGCGCGCCGCTCGTGGCCATGCCCAGCAGCCGGTTCATCAGCGTGCCATACGGGCCATAATCCCCCGCGGGCACGGTCAGTTGGCCCTTATCGGTGGTCGCCGTGCCCAGCGCGGTCGCGTAGGCGTCCTCCCATTTGGTCTGCTGGTCGGCGCTGGCCGCGGCGAAGGTCTGCAGGGCGGTGGCCAGGGCGGGGTCGCTCTGCGCGGCGATCGTCAGCGGCTCCAGCACGTAGGTCTGCCCGGTATCGATGGGGTGGGTAACCCCGCCCAGCTGCTGCAACGAGACAGGGCCGAGGTACTGCACGGACCCGGTGCCGGTGTTGTAGGGGGGCCCGTACTGCGCGAGGATGCTCGTGCCGCTGATTTCGGCCGTGGCGGTGGTCACAAAGTCCCCGGGCTTCTCCTGCGCGTACTGCTGGATCGTGAGCGGCGGGTCGTCGGGGGACGATAGCGTGCCCGCCAGGACGATGCCCACGACGGCCACGAACGCCAGGGCGATCAGCCCTTCGCGGATCAGGTCGTACGGCATGAGGCGCAGCCCCGCATAGTAACGCACCTGGTCGGAGGGGAGGACGAGCTTCCCGCTCCAGTGCGCTTCCCGGGCGCGCTCCGTCGGTACGTCCAGGGCATAGGGGCGCACCACGCCCCGGATGCGCACCTGCACCAGGTGGACCGCCACCAGCAGCCCCAGGAACAGCGGCAGAATGACCACGTGGAAGCCGTACATCTGGCCGAAGTTCATGACATTGAAGAAGGCGCCAACCAGCACGCCGTTGAGGGCGTCCTTGGCCGAGGCTGCGATCCACTGGGCGTCAAAGTTGGTCTGCGATAGGTACCCGGTGAAAGCGGTCCCGATCCCCCCCACAAAGAGGAGCGCCCCGGTCACCCAGGTCCAGCGCCGGCCGTGCCGCCAGGCCCCCTTGAAGAACTCCGTCCACAAATGGAGGGTGAGGGCAAAGAAGAAGGTCTGGGCGCACCAGAAGTGGATGCCGTTGACGAAGCGGCCCACGCCGGAATCGTGCCACCACTGGGGACCGAAAGCCGACAGCAGGAGGCCCGTGATGATGAGCATCACCAGGCTGGAGAGCGTGAGCACGCCGAAGAAGTAGGCGGGAGAGCGGACAAACGCCGGTAGCCGGTCGGGGAGCAGGTCCTCGAGGGGCATCCACCGGCGCACCCGCTCCCGGATCGCCGTCGTGAGGTTCATAGCGGGTCTTTCCTGTTGTACGTCGGATCGCCCGCGACTAGCGCCTCGGGCAGATCGATCGTCGAGACCGGATGCTTCCCCGGTATGCGCAGCAGTACCGCCAGCGCGAAGACCAGCACCAGCAGCCCGATCACGCTGAGATTGGCGATCGAAATCACAAGAAAGCCGACCTGAAAATATTGTGCGCTGTCCCCCATGGGACGTGCCTCCTTTCGTGGCCTCTCCGCGCTCGTTCCCCCTGTGGAAAACGGGAACCTGCGCGAGACGGTAGTAGTGCGTTGGCGGGGGGCTAGGACACGATCGCCTGGAGGCGGACCGGGAAGGCTTCCAGGATCAGCATGTTGCCCACCGCGGTCTTCGGGCTGACCCGGATCGCCTGTTGCGTCGCCAGCGCCTCCAGCGCCGTGACGATCGGCCCCAGCGCGACCTCCCCGCCCTGCCGGCGCAGCTGCCCCTGGATGTCCCACGCGTGGGGCACCTTCCCCGGCTCCCAGGGCCAGCGTAACAGGACGACTGCGATGCGTTGCTGCAAGTTATTCACCTTCTGCCTCCTTACCCTAACCCGCCCGGCTTAACCCGCCAGGCCTAACCCGGCCGCGCCGGCCGCCTGGCAGTGCCCCTGCGCCGCCAGCCGGATGGCCGCCACCAACTCCGCGCGCGAGCCATCCTTCAGCAGACATTGGCAGGCGCCGGCGGCGAGAGCCGCATCACAGAGCGTGGCGTAGACGCTGACGACGACGACGCGGGTCGCCGGCACCTGCTGGCCCAGGCGCCGCGTGACCGCCAGGCCATCCAGCCGGGCCGTCTGGGCGTCGACGACCACGACCGCCGGCTGCAGTTGGGTGGCCAGGGCCAGCACCGTCTCCGCCGTGCTCGCGGTGGCGACCACTTCCAGATCGCCGGCATCCTGGAGCAAGCGGACCAGGGCGCGGCAAACCAAAGGGTCGCCATCCGCGATGAGGACGCGAATGGGGCCACGCGGCGCGCTGTCCACTTAAGGCCGGTAGCCGATCCCCGTATCGGTCGCGGGGGTGTTGTGGTACTGGGCCACCAGCGCGGGCATCGCCTGCGTAAACGCGGCGAGGATGTCCGCGTGCTCGGCTTGCCGCCGGATCTGCGTCTCATAGACGTCGAGGATAATAGCCTGCGTGGCCGTATAGATCGCCTGGGCGACGCTGCCGGCGATCGGCGGCAAGCGCAAGGCCACCGGCGGGAGGGCGGCGATCTCGGCGACGAAGGCGGCGGTGTAGAAGCGCAGGCCGGACATGAGCGCGTGCGCGCCATGGGTGCCCTCGGCATGCGCGAGGAAGTCCCGGGTGAAGGTCGCGAGCCAGGCATCGGCCGAGGGCGTGGCCCCGGGCGTGTAGCCCAGCATATCCCGGCTGCCGCTAAAATGGGTATCCAATGGATTCGGGGTCGTCATGGGTGCTCTCCTTTACCACTACCTATACCGCTACCTGTACCGGTACCGGTACCTATTGATTATCCCCCTTCGGCGCCCAGTGCGCCCCGGGGATTTCTCTAGGCGGGCGGCAAGAAAAGACCCGGGCCAGGGGTTAGGGCCGGCGCGTCTCCCGCTCCGGCAGGCGCAAAAACTGCGTGAAGCCCAGGCGCCGGCAGACCCATTGCTGGACCGGCGAGAACGCCGGGAGCCCCTCCGCCGCGCCCACGACTTGCGGCACCCCCACCGCATAGCGCTGCCCCTGCCATTGCACCGTGCCCTGACCGGCCGCCTGGAGATTGCGCACCCAGTCCACTGTGGCCCCATAGGGCAACGGGATCACAAAGCCGGCGCCCACCGGGCGGGCCACCACGGGCGTCGCATACGCCTGGCCCGAGCGGCGCCCCACATGGGAGACCATCGCATAGGGGCTGTAGCGACGCCCGGCGAAAGTGAGCGTGACGCGGTTAAACGCGCCGATCAACGCCCGGACGGGCGGAGAAAAGCGGGGGCCCGGGGGGGTGGTTTTGTCAGGCGTGCTCGCCGGGCGCCCCGGGGCCCGCCGCCAGCGGCGCGCGATCAGCAAATATGCGGCGCCGCCGGCGATCGCCAGTGCCGCCCAGCGCCCCAGCCGCCGCCGGCGCCCGTTCGGTTTCCGCAGGGATGCAATCCGCCCCATTGGTCGACCTCCTTATCGTCGCAGTAAGGATCGCTCCTGATGATGAATGCTAGGCTAGCATATAGCACGATCCCATCCACGACATGCTGCTACACCGGCGTGCTATGCGGGGGGAGATCCTGACTGATCTGCCAGAGGCGCCGGGCGGTTGACGGCCCATCAGCCGTAGATGATGTTGCCCTGGGGATCGACATGGACCGGCATCGGGGGCAGTGGGCTATCCGCGGGGCCGCGCGTGACGTCCCCGGTCTGGGCATTGAAGCAGGCATAATGCAAGGGACAGATCAGCAATTGGGAGTTGCCATCGTACTCGACCGGATAGGGCCGGTGCGTACAGATATTGCTGAAGGCTTTGACGCTGCCATCGGCTTCATGCACTAAGATGCCCGTCTCACCGGTGTCGGGGGCCGTGAAAGTCAGGGCACTGTTCACCGGGCAGGAGGCCAGGGTGGCCAGGACGACTCCACTGGGCGGCGCGGCGCCCGCAGGAGCGGCGGGGTCTGTCGCTGTGGGGTCCGCCACCGTGGGGTTAGCGTCGGGGGCGGTGGCCGGCGGCGGGGCGGTAGCGCTATCGGCGGGAGTCGCGGCCGGCGGGGCGGTAGCGCTATCGGCGGGAGTCGCGGCCGGCGGCGGGGCGGTTGCGCTATCGGCCGGCGGCAGGGGCGCGGTCGGGGGCGCATCCGCCGCCGTCGCGGGCGCGGCCGGCCCCGGCGCCGGCGGCGCGCCAGCCGGGGGCGACAACAGCGCCCGGGTCGCGTTGAAGCTGACCAGCCCGGCGACTCCGGCCAGGAGGGTGGCGCCCCCCAGCTGGAGGAAGCTCCGGCGGGATAGGCCGCCCGGGGCGTCGGCCGGCGTGAGATAGGGCGCGGGACTCGGCAGGGCCGGGGGCCGGTGCGCCTGGCGGACCGCCCGCTGGCGGCGGCGCTGCCGGTGGACCAGGACGCCGCCCAGCTGGACCACGCCCACGAGCAGCGTCAGCCCGCCGAGGGTGCCGAGGAGCCAGCCATCCCGCGTGTTATAGAGCTGGTAGCCCCAGGTATGGAGGATGGTCAGGACGAGGAGCGGGTAGGCCCATTGCTGGATGCGCTTCCAGCGCGGGCCTTTCAGCCAGCGCAGCGCGCGATCGTTGGAGAGCACCAGCAGGACCACCATAATCACAGTGGCCAGCAGGCCGACATCATTACTGAGCCCGAAGAGGTTCAACTGGAGCAGGTAGCGATCCGCGACCTGGCGGAAGAAATAGAGCAGGATTTGCCCCTGGGCATAGAGCTGCAAGGCGAAGAAGACATGCAGCAGGGATGTGATTCCCGCCCAGATGCCGATATCGCGCCGCAGGTAGAGATTAACCGGGTTGCGCCGCCGGCGGGCCAGGTAGAGGGGGCCGATCAGCAGGCTCACGACCAGGTAGACGAGGGCGACGTAGCCCAGCCCCAACGCGAGGGGCTCGGCGAGGATCGCCGAGGGGTCATAAATACACGCGATCCCGCAGCCGACGAGGGTGCCGACCGCCAGCACCAGGTGCGCCGCCAGGCGATCGGGGGGGATCACAGATTGTGCCGGTTTGGTTGTTGAACTCGCCGCCACGCGCGCAGGCCTCTCGCTGATTACTTGTCCCGCCCTCCGGACCCGCGATCCACCACAATAGGTGACCAGCGGCCGGGAGGCGCCTGATCTCAGTATAGCGGCCCGACCTCAAGCCCCGCTCAGAATTAGATTAAAATTCATGCAGAGATCGGCCGGCCCGCGGGGGCTCCCGCCTCAGGGCGCCGGATATCCGGCGCTCAGGCTCCAGGACCGGCCATCGCCGTAGTAGGTCAGCGCCAGGGTGCCCGGGCCGCGCGGCCCCCAGGGAAAGGGACCCGCGGCATCCGGCAGGTAGCGCCGGGACAGCCAGAGGCTGTGATACAGCACGACGGTATTGGCCGGCCCGCCGCTGGGATCGGGGTCCGTGCGGGTTTGTTGGCGCTGGGCATCGGGCGGCAGCAGGGACGCGCCTTCGCGCTCGGCGGTCGCCAGCGGGAGCTGCAGGCCGGGCGGGGCCTGGCGGACAATGCTTTGTACGGGCGTGTCGCCCGCCGACCAGAAGCTGACGAGATAGAGGCCCTGCTCATAGAGGGCCAGGGTGGCGGTGCTCCCGGGCCCGGGGGCGCCGTGCTGTTGCTCCCAGGCGGCCTGCGCCAGGCCGAGTCCCCCTCCCGCGCCGGCCGGGGGGCCCGGCGGACTGGGCTCCGGGGTCGCAGGATTCGGCACACGGCTGGGCCCCGGCGCCTCGGTCGGGGCCGCGGCTCCCCCCCCGGCTATCGCGGTGGCGCGGGCGGCGGCGGCCGCGGTACGCGTCACCTGCACCACCGCCAGGTCGGTCGCGACCGCGTCCGGCTCCAGCGTGGGGGGCGTCGGCGGGCGGACCGGGCGCAGCGGACCGGGGCGGGGGATGACGACGATCGCGACGGTCGGGAGGGGGGTGGGGGGCGGCGTGGGGGTCGCACGCGGCGCGGCGCCCCCGCAGGCGCCCAGGCTGAGACTCAACCCTACCGCGCAGGTGAGGTCGCGGACGCGCCGGATCATCCTCCAGCGTGCCAGGGGCTGGCTAACGGATGACGATATCTGCATCCTCCACCAGATCGACGCCCAGCGGGATCACGATGGTCGCCCGGATACGCCAGCTATGCAAGGCGTCGATCCCCCGATAGGTCGGTTGGATCTCGGCGGGCACCTGAATCTGGCCCTGGAACTCGCGGGTCTGGCCGGCCGGCAGGACCAACTCGCCGGGGGCCAGGGTTTCGACCTGCTGGAAGGTCACCGTCTCGCGCGCCGGGCCGGAGAGCAGCGCGGCGGGGCTGGGGGTCCCCGCGCTGCTCTCCTCCGCGCCCGGCCCCGCCGCCCCGGGGGGTCCACTGGTCCAAACCCGGACCCGCTCACGCCCATAAAGGCCCACGGTGATCGCGGCCGCTTTCAGGGGGCCGGTGGTCACCAGCAACACCCGGTAGTCGACGCAGTCCCCTGGATGCACGGTCTGCGGGGTCACCTCCAGGGTCAGGGCCGCGGTGCCGCCCATCGCCTGGCTAAAACTCGCCTTCACGCGGTCAAGAAAACCCATGGCGGCATTATAGCATAGGGCCCGGCCGCCCGGCAACGTCGCATACTGTGTGCCAGCCCCGGCGCTCCCTGGCCCGGCTCTTGCGAGGAGAGTGTTATAATAAGGGGCCTACCAGACAAGGAATAGGCACGGGACCCGGCACTGGAAAAGGAGTGTTCGTATGTTAGCAGGCGCCATTTTTCCCCAGCTCGAAATCGGCACCGACCCGATCGCCATCCGCGACTATGCGCAAGCGGCCGAGGGCCTGGGCTATAACCATATCCTGGCCTATGATCATGTCCTGGGGGCCAGTCCGGCCGCCCGGCCGGGCTGGCGCGGGTACACCGACCAGGACTCGTTCCACGAGCCGTTGGTGCTCTTCGGGTATCTGGCCGGGCTGACCCAGCGGATCGAGTTCACGCCCGGGGTCATCGTCTTGCCGCAGCGCCAGACCGCCCTGGTGGCCAAACAAGCCGCCGAGGTGGACATCTTGAGCGGCGGCCGCCTCCGCCTGGGCGTCGGCGTGGGCTGGAACGCGGTCGAATACGAGGCGCTGGGCCAGGACTTTCACACCCGGGGCCAGCGGATCGAGGAGCAGATCGCGCTCTTGCGTCAGCTCTTCGGCCAGCCGCTCGTGACCTTCGCCGGCCGCTGGCACCAGGTCCAAGCGGCCGGGCTGAATCCCCTCCCGGTCCGGCGGGCGATCCCGATCTGGATCGGGACCAGCGCCACCGGCCCGGCCGCCGATAAGCTGCTGGCGCGGGTGGCTGCGCTGGGGGACGGCTGGTTCCCGCAGATGCGCCCCGAGCCCGAGGGCCGCGCGGCCGTGGAGAAGCTGCACGCGGCGGCGCAGGCGGCGGGCCGCGATCCGGCAACCATCGGGATCGAAGCGCGGATCAGCTACAACGGGCAGAACCTCGACGACCTGGCCGCCACCGCCCGCGCCTGGCAGGCCCTGGGCGCCACCCATATCGGGGTCAACACCATGGGCGGCGGGTTCGCGGCCCCGGCCGACCACATCGCGGCGCTCGGCCCGGTGAAAGCGATGCTGGATCGCCTATAAGGTTACTATGAGGTTACTATGAGGTTACTATGATGAAAGGGAGACCAATGACCAGCGATTTTCAGGCCTATGATGCCTATATTGAGCAGCACTTTGACCAGTTCGTCGAGGAATTGCGGGCCTTCTGCGCCCAACCGGCCCTGGCCGGGCAAAAGATCGGCCTGGCCGAAAGCGGGGCGCTGGTGCGGGAGAAGATCGAGGCGCTGGGCGGCCATGTCGATCTCGTGCCGATCGCCGACGGGTCGCCGGTCATCCTGGGCGACCTCGGGTCCGGCGTGCGCACCTTGCTGCTCTACAACCATTACGACGTCCAGCCGCCCGAGCCGCTGGAGCTCTGGGACAGCCCCCCCTACGCCGGGGCGATCCGCGACGGCCAGTTTTACGCCCGGGGCGTGGCCGACGACAAAGGGGACCTGCTGGCCCGGGTACAGGCCATCCGTGCCTACCAGGCCACCGTCGGACCCCTGCCCCTGCGCCTGCGCTGGCTGATCGAGGGCGAGGAAGAGATCGGCAGCCCGCATCTCGGCCCGGTGGTTCACGCACATGCCGGCGCCCTGCAGGCCGATTTTTGCGCCTGGGAGGGGGGCGGCCGCGACGAACGCGACCAGCCGACCGTCGTCTGCGGCATGAAGGGCATGCTGTATGTCGAGCTGCACGCCCGCGGTCCCAGCCATGATGTCCACTCGGGCAACGGCGGCATCGTACCCAACCCCGCCTGGCGTCTGGTGCAGGCCCTGGCCACGATCCGCGACGCCCAGGACAACCTCACCCTCGACGGCCTGGCCGAGCTGGTGGTCCCGCCGAGCGCCGCCGACCGCGCAGCGGCCGACGCGATGCCGTTTGACGAGGCCGGTCTGGCCCGGCTCTACGGGCTGGACCACTGGCAACGCGGCCTCCAGGGCCGCGCCGTGCTCTACACGCGCATGTTCGAGCCGACCGCCAACATCGCCGGCTTTACCAGCGGCTACGGCGGGCCCGGCGCCAAGACGATCGTGCCGAGCCAGGCGGTGGTCAAGATGGATTTCCGCCTGGTGCCCAACCAGACGCCGGCCACGATGCTGGCGCTGTTGCGCGCCCACCTGGACCGGCGGGGCTTCGCCGACGTCGAGGTGGTGCAGCTGGGGGGCCTGGAGGTCGGCAAAACGCCGGTCGACAGCCCCTTCGTGCAGGCGGCGGCGGCCGTCTGGCAAGACCTCGTGCCGGGCGGCGCCCTGATCCAGCCGATGACCGGCGGCAGCGGCCCCTTCTCGCTGATCGCCGGCGACCTGGGCATCCCGACGGCCATGGTCTGCGGCCCGGGCTTTGCCGGCTCGCAGATCCACTCGCCGAACGAGTCGATCCGCCTGGCCGACTACCGGACCTCTCTCCGCTACTGGGGCCGCCTCTTCGATCGGCTGGCGGCGCTATAGACCGGCCGCGACCCGCGCCGCGCCTGTCAGCAATCAGCAGTCAGCAACCTGCTGACTGCTGTTCGCGAAGCGGTGCGTAGCACATCGCTGATTGCTGTTCGCTGATTGCTGTTCGCTGATCGCTACCAGCGCGCCAGCTCGGTCAGGGCCGCCTGCACCTTCGGGGTGGTCGGCATAATCGCGCCGAAGAGGGTGGGGTGGCAGGGCGAGGGCACATCGGCCGTGGCCACGCGCATGATCGGCGCATCCAGGGAGGAGAAGGCGTGCTCGGCGATCTGGGCGGCGAGTTCGGCCCCGAAGCCACAAGTCAGCGTGTCCTCATGCGCGATCAGCACCTTGCCGATGCGCCGCACCGCGGCGAAGACCATCTCCTGGTCCCAGGGGATGATCGTGCGCAGATCGAGGATCTCCGTCTCCACCCCCTGCCCGGCCAGGGCCGTGGCCGCCTCCAGGGCGCGGTAGACCGTCTCGCCCCAGGTCACGATCAGGACATGGCGACCCTCGCGCACGCGGCGGGCGCGGCCAAAGGGTACCTGGTAGTCGGGGCCCGGGTAGGGCGCGTTCGCCTCGCGCAAGCGGTAGAGCAGCCGCTGCTCCAGGAAGACCACCGGGTTGTCGCCGCGCAGCGCCGTGCGCAGCAAACCGACGGCGTCCGGCACCGTCGACGGGTAGGCGATCTGCCAGCCCGGCAGGTGGGCGAAGACGGCCTCGCCGCAGACGGCGTGCCAGGGGTCCCCGCCCATCAGCTGGTAGCCGACGGGGATGCGCAGGACCAGCGGCGCGCTGAACCGGCCGTGCGTGCGCCAATGCAGGCTGCCCGCGTCGGTGATCTGCTCATGGGCTGGGTCGGCATACTTGCGGAACTGGATCTCGGGCACCGGGCGCAGGCCGTTGACCGCCATGCCGACCGCGCGGCCGACGATGCCTTCCTCGTTGAGGCTGGTATCGAACACGCGCCCCTCGCCGAAGCGGGTCTGCAGGCCATCGGTCGCGCGATGGACGCCCCCAAAGGCGGCCACGTCTTCGCCGAAGACCAGGATCGCGGGGTCGTGCGCCAGCTCGTCCTCCAGAGTCTGCCGGATGGCCTGCTGCATGGTCAGCCGCTGCCCGGTGGTCAGCGGAGGGGTCTCCGGGACCGGCCGCGCAGGGGCGAACAGGTGGGTAGTCGCATCTGCCGGGGCGGGATCATGGCCTTCGTTCCAGGCCGCCTCAGCCTGCGCGCGCACGAAAGCGGCCGCGTCCTCGCGCAGACCGTCGATATGGGCGGGGGTCACGCCGTGCTGGTCTTGCAGGTAGGCGATCAGGCGGGGCAACGGGTCGCGCCGCGCGTCTTCTTCCTTCTCTTCCGCCGTCTTGTAGGCCGCGGGATCCTGCCAGTTGTGCCCGGTGAGCCGCGGCACCCGGACATGCACAAGCTGCGCGCCGCCATGCCGGGCGCGCCCGATCGCACCGGCCAGCGCGGCATAGAGCGCCGGGATGTCCCCGCCCTCCACGGACTCGATGGCCAGGTTATGGAAGTTGCGGATGTTGTCGACGATCGCCGCGGCCCCGGACTGATAGCGCCAGGGCACCGAGAGGGCATAGCGGTTGTCCTCGATCAGGAAGACATAGGGCAGGCGCAGCGGCGCGGCGATGTTCAGCGCGCTCCAGAAGCCGTTAGTCGACGTCGCGCCGTCACCCGCGTGCGCCAGGGCGATGGCCCCGGCATACGCGGGCTGCTCCATCAGCGTCGCCCGGTAGTGGACGGCCTGCGCCCAGCCGACCGCC
>DATGEF010000179.1:0-18746 GCA_035310405.1 Chloroflexia bacterium
CAGGGCGAAGAAGACCTGCGAGATGACCTCGCCCGGGCGCAGGGTAAAGGTCGGCTTGTAGCTGTAGCCCCACCAGGTGCCGAAGGTATCGATGTGGATCCAGACCGGCTGCCCCACCGGCACGCTGAGCGTATACACGCCGTCGGCGCCGCTGGTGGTGCGGCTGATTTCCTTATCGGTTTCGAGCCAGCCGGCCAGGGCGCGGACCGTGGCGCCGGCAATCGGCGTGCCATCCCAGCGCACCGCTTTGCCCGTGACGGTGCCGCTGGCCGCCTGGGCCGCGGCGGCATGGGCGCTGAGACCGAGCATAAGTGCGACGGCGAAGAGTATAACGAGGAACTTTTTCATCGGGCGACCCCTTTCGTAGTGGATAAACCCTTAGGCCAGAACGATAATCGGACTGCTTACTATTCCAGTGTTGTGGCAGACCACGATCGCTGCTGATGGGCGGCGCCTCCATCGTGGTCCTACTGCTTTCTATTAGCAAAATCTGTGCCACGGTATTGGTATCAAAAATGTGGGTCTCTCATTGTCAGGTTTTCGGGGGTATGCAGCGGACGAGTCGGGTATCATCCCGGCTTCCGCGGCGGGTCCCGCGCCCACCACGCGCGGGATGCCTCCGGCGCGGTTCCATGTACTGGTCCAGGCAAAATCTGTGTCAACTAAAACGAGGATCTATTATTGCCTGATTTTAGGAAGCATTGTGAGTGGGGGTCGGGGACTTGGATAGGGAGGATCGGACTGTAGGAGCGGGCTCTGTCCCGCGATGGTGGGGCGCGCAGCGGTTGGGCGCCATGTCTGTGCCGGCCCTGGCGGCCACCGCGCAATCAGGGCGTTGCCCGACAGCGTCTGGGGCGACATCGCGGGACAGAGCCCGCTCCTACCGCCCGGGATGGGGCGACCCGGGGCCGAGAATCGTCCCTAACCCCCGACCCCCGACCCCCGACCCCTCGTCGGCCCGCGGCGCTAGGGGCGATCCTGGAGCACGAGGGCGGCGGCGCCGAGGACGCCGACCAGGTCGCCCAGGGTGGCGGGGACGATCGTGACCGCGCGCCGGAACGCGGGCATCGCCCGCGCCTGGACGGTGGCCCGGATCGGATCAAACAGCAGCGCGCCCATCTTGGCCACGCCCCCGCCGATGACGACCATCTCCGGGTTGTACATATGGAGGATGTTGACGACGGCCACGCCGAGGGCCACGCCCGTTTGCTCAATCAGGGCCCCGGCATCCGGGTCGCCCTGGCGGGCGGCGGCCTCCACCAGCTCGGTGGTGACGGCGTCGGGCGCGCCGTGGGCCAGCTGGGCGAGCAGGGGCGCGTGCCCCGCGGCGACTAGCGCGCTGCCCTGACGGGCAATGGCCGGCCCGGCGGCGATCGCCTCGATACAGCCGATATTGCCACAATTACAGCGCGGGCCGTTCATATCGACGCAGACGTGGCCGATCTCGGCGGCCATGCCGTGCGCGCCCTCGAAAATCCGGCCGTCGGCGATCACCCCGCCCCCGATCCCGGTACTGATGGTCATATAGGCCAGGTGGCGCAGGCCGGGGTGGCTGCGGCCGACGCCGAAGCGAAATTCGCCGAGGGCGGCGGCATTGGCGTCGTTGGCGCACGCGACCGGGACGGGGCGGCCCACTAGCTGCTGCAGCCGGGCGCCCAGGATATCCCGCAAGGGGACGTGATCCCAGCCGGGCAGGTTGGGCGGCCCGTAGAGAATCCCGGTTTGCGGATCGAGGGGGCCCGGTGCGCCGACGCCGACGCCGGTCAGGCCGGCGGGGTCCACGCCCTGCAGCATGCGCGCGACGGTCCCGACCATCGCGTCGATCACCGCGTCGACGCCTTGTTCCGCGGGCGTTCTTTCGCGCACCTGGGCCTGCACCGTGCCCGCCAGACTGACGCGGGCCGTCATGATTTTGGTCCCGCCCAGGTCCACCCCGATCACATACTCGGCCATGGCCAACTCCCGATCTACCCGATCTACTGGCTGATCTATTTGAAGAAGCGGTACCGGATCAGCGTGGCGACCACCGCCAGCCCATCCTTCCAGGAGATTTTCTTGCCCTCCCACATCTCCCGCCCGGTGTAGGAGATCGGGACCTCGTAGATCCGCACGCCCTGGCGCAGGATCTTGGCCGTGATTTCCGGATCGATCCCCCAGCGATCGGACCGGATCGTCAGCTTGTGGGCGATATCCGCGGTAAAGACCTTGTAACAGGTCTCCATATCCGTCAGCGTCGTGTCGAACAGGACGTTGGTCACCAGGGTCAGGAGCTTATTGCCGACCTGGTGCCAGAAGTACATGGCTTTATGCGGGCCCAGGAACCGCGAGCCATAGACCGCCTTGCTGCGCCCTTTGAGGATCGGCGCGATCAGCAAGGGGTACTCCGACGGGTCGTATTCGAGGTCGGCGTCCTGGATGATCACGATATCGCCTTTGACCTGCGCCAGGCCGGTGCGCACGGCCGCGCCCTTCCCCTGGTTGACCCGGTGCTTGAAGAGCCGGATACGGCCCTCCCGCGCCAGTTCTTCCAGGATGGGGCCTGTGCTGTCGGTCGAACAGTCGTCCACGGCGATGATTTCCTTGTGCAACGGGACGGCCTCGACCTGCTCGACAATCTGGCGAATCGTCCGGGGCTCATTATAGACCGGCATGACCACAGAGACCAGGTAATCGTCCGGGATACCGCTGCCGGGTTTGGGGACCACCCGGCCGCCCTTAGGGTTCTGTGCCATGCTGTCTACTCTACCTCCCTGGTGCTGTCGGGTGCGGGGCCAGCGCCTTTAGCGGCGGCCGGGGCGCCCGCCGCCTTCCTGGCGGCGGTGTAGTTCCTCCTGGAGCTTCTGCTCCAGGGCGCGGGCGCGCGCTTCATCCGGGGTGCCGTACGTCGGCTGGAGCGGGCCGCCCGCTCCGGGCGCCGGAGTCGCATCGGGCGCCGCCGTGGCGGCATCTGGAGCCGGCCCGGCCGCGGCCCGGGGCCGTTTGAGCAAGACCCAGAAGTTGTCCCGGAAGACGCCGACGACTTCCCAGCCCTGGCGCCCCAGCTCGTTCAGGGGCGTGCCTTTCAGGTTCAGCGGATCGAGGACCGTGATCCGGCCGCCGTCCGCTTCGGGGATCAGGCGGACGCCCAGATATTCCCATTGCTGCATCGCGCATTCCTCCTCCGGCAAAGCTGCATTGTATCATAAAGCGCGCCTAGGGTTCAACCGCCTGCGCCGCGCGCCGGGCGCGGCGGCCGGCGGGCTCCGGCGCCTCGGTGCGATCGGCGACCGGGGCGCCGAACGGCACCGGGCCCGGCTCTCGGTCGCCCGCGACGGGTCCAGCGTCGCGCGCCCATTCGGGATTGCGCCCCAGTTGGTCAAGCTCCACGATCAGGATGCGGCGGGTCATGGCCACGAGCGTGGCGTAGGCCGAGTCCATGCCCAGGTAGGCCAGGCTGGCCGCGCCCAGGTTCTTGCCCCGCGTATACGGCGTATCGGACGCGTAGTGCAAGATCCCCAGGTCGAACGGCAGCTTGGTGAAATTGATATGCTCGTCGACCGGGTGCCGGGTCGGGTACGTATCTTCATACAAGGCATCCAGGTACGGCCCCGCTTCCATCTCGACGACGGTGTAATTCTCGCGATAGTAAAACTCCAGGTATTGCTGGTTTTGCAGATAGGTCCCCTTGACCGTCACGGCTTTCTGGTTGTCGAGCACCGACCCATAGATCAGGTAGGGCTGCAGGTCGGCGGCGGTAAAGCAGTTGTTGAGCCAGTACGTGTTCTGCGAGTGCTCGTCGAATACGGAATCGGCGATCATCACGTCGCCGATGCGCCCGTTGAGGGTCGCCGCTTTGCCCATAATGTAAATGCCCCGGAAATCTTCCAGGCTTTCGGCGATCTGCAAGAAGATATGATACGCGGCCAGGCCCAGGGGGTAATCGATATTCAGGATGATCGACCGGCTCTGGCGCAGCAACTCGGGATTGACCGGCGGCAGGCGCGGATCGAAATCGGCCGGGTGGAGCTTGCTCAGCTCGATAATCTGGGCGTCGATGGGCAGGCCCACCCGGCTGAGCACCGTGTGAATCCCCCGCTCCTGCTCGGCCGCGATCCGCGCGGCCGCCCGGGCCGCGCTCTCCGGGTGCTGGGCGCGATATTTGCGGATCGCGTAGTACAGAAAGTTTTGCAGATTGGCGCGGGTCTCGCCGCGCCGCAAGAGGTCGTACTCGTGCTTAAGCTCGCGGTCGTCGGACTGCTGGATGTACGTCTCCAGTTCCGGGTGAATCTGGCTGACCTGGCCGGACAACAGGTTGACCAGGCTATGGGTGTTGCTGGATACGAAATAAACCGGCCGGTGCTCCAGCTGGAGCTCATGCAGGCGCGCGGCGATCGGCGCCCACCAGCGGTTGGTCGCTTTGGCATAGCCGACGTAGGAGCCACCCAGCATGCGCAAGGTCAGGCTCAGCTCGCGCTCGGCAATGGTCAGCAGATTGTCCCAGGTGTGATCCCCCCAGACCGATTCGAGGCGGCCCCAGTCCTCGGCCGAGAGGTGCAGCCGGTTCTGGATCACCTTGACCATTTCCCGGTAGAGTGGGGATGCGGCTTCCTGGCCGGCTTTGATCAGTTCAATGGTGGTCGGATCTTCGTTCAGCAAGATGTGGAGCTTGTTCCATTCAATTTGGAAGCCGGTCAGGGTCGGCACCAGATCATCCACGTCGGACACGCTGTTCACATACACGGCCATCGTCTCGCGCTGGTCAAAGAACCAGTGGCGGCGCCGGCCGGGGGCATGGACGCTCTCCCATTCTTCGACCCGGTAGCCGGCGCGATGAAACACGGCGGCGGACTGGCCCAGGAGCACGCGCCGGACGCGCATGATCGCGTCCGGCAGCCGCTGGACGCAGTACATCAGCGCCGACATATCCAACTCGGGGGCCGCGGCGTTGACGTGCAGGCTGGAGTCGGCGCTGATGTGCGCCGGCACGAGGGCCTTGACTTTGATCTCGCCCGACGAGCGCAGCATGGTGTTATAGGTGCGGATATAAAGCTCCACATCCTGCTTGCCGGCCATGTGCAGATCCGCGTGGAACTGGATACTGGCGTGCGGGTCCTGCGCGGGGCTGCCACCCCGGCTCGTATTGCGCCACGCGTCGGGAAACGGGTGCGCATCTTTGTCCATGGCCTCTCCCTTCCTGGGGCCCCTTTGCCCGGTCAGGTACCGGGTTGCCTTCGGCCGGCGATCCCCTAGCCCGGGCCGCGCCGCGGCAACCTATTCTCGCTATTGTATGGAAACGCCGCAGCCCCGTCAAGGCCAACCCCAGGGGTGGGAGCCGGGTCGGAAGGGCGCCTCCAGCGAGGCCGGGGCGATCAGCCATTCACCAGGGGCCGGGTTTCGGCGGGCCGGAGAGTGAACCGTTTTTCATAATCTTTCGTACTTCGTAGAGGATAGAATTCACAGGGAGGCCCAACCGCATGACCACGACGCCCTTCCCCCAGGCCGTGATCGAATCGCTCCTGGCCCATAGCCGGCAGATAGCTGAAGACGCCGCCCGGCGCATGTGTGCCGCGCTGCCGTACTACGCCGGCCTGCCCCAGGACCGGCTGATCGCCCAGAACCAGCGCACCGTCGAGCAGATCGCCCAGATGATGGAAGAGTCCAACTTTTCGGTGGCGCGCGACTACTTCGAGAAACTCACCGAAAGCCGCGAACGGGCCGGCATCAGCGTCGAGGACTTCCTGCGCGCCACGGAGTATATGATGAGCGCCGTGACCGACCACGTCGAGCGGGTCTTCGCCGCCGATCCCACCTACCGCGACCGGGCCCTGCATGTGCTCCAGGCGGGCGTCGTGTTTACCCGCACGCTGATCGGCCGCCAGCACTTGCACGGCTTGGTCGAGAAAACGCGCATCCCCCTCCCCGAAAAGCCCCCCACCGGCGGGTAAGACGAGTTCAGCCTACCCCCCTTGCGAAGCGTGGGAAAACGGTGCTATAAGCGGTGTTGAGGGGGCGCTGGGAGGAGCGGGGGCGGCCATCCAGCCCGCCGCCAAAGCGGCCTAGAATCTGGCACACACCCCCTTGCTCTACGCCGCGGCGGGGACGGGCATCCCCAGCGCCGCCATCTCTGCCGCTAGCGTTTCGCGCAAGCCATCGGCCAGGGGGCGCGGGTCGTAGCCCAGTTCGCGCCGCGCCTTCGCGTTCGAGGCGAGGTAAGTCACGCCGGCGATGCTGCGGAGCATCTCGCCGCTGTACGCCGGGGGCAGGGGCACGACCGCGCCGACCAGATCCATCACGGCGGCCATCCCTTTGAGCAGGCCGGGGGGTGGGTGCTGCTTGGGTGCGGGGACGCCGCTGATCTGCGCGGCCAGGGCCATGATTTCGAGGAAGGTGTGCGGCGGGCCAGCGATGATATAGCTTTCGCCCGGCGTGCCGCGCTCCATCGCCAGGATATGCCCCTGGGCCACGTCCTCGACATGGGCCAGGCAGAGGGCGGTGCGCGACGGGGCCATCGGCAGCTTGCCTTGCAGAAACTGGACGAAGGTCTCGTGCAGGACGCCGGCATCACCTGGCCCGTAGGCCGGCCCCGGCTGGACGATGACCAGGGGTAGCCCGGCGCGTTGCAACGGCTCAGCCACCTCGTAGTGCGCCCGCCACTTGGTCCGGTCGTAGACGGTCAACCAGGGGCCGGCGGCCCGGTAGCTCTCGTCGGCCAGCTGCCCGTGGGTGTCGCCGAAGACGGTCACGGTGCTGGTGTAGACGCCCTTCGGGATGCCCAGGTCGCGCATCGTTTCCAGCACATTGCGCGTGCCCGCGACGTTGACCGGCGCCGCCGGGGCCGTGTCGCGCACGCCGAGGTGGTTCCAGCCGGCGATATGGAATACGCCGTCCACGCCGGTCATCGGCCCGCGCAGCGTTTCCCGGTCGGTGATCTCGCCGGGCCGGACCTCCACGCCGAGCGCGGCCAGGTCGCCCGCCCGCTCCGGGTGGCGGGCCAGCGCCACCACGTCGTGCCCGGCGGCGCGCAATTGCCGGGCCACCCGCCCGCCGATAAACCCGGTCGCCCCCGTGACAAAGTATCTCATCCCTGATCGCTCCTTTCCGGTGCTCGTTTAAGGCCGCGCCGCCTGGCTCCCCCCGGCCACCTCGCCCGCGCCATCCCGCCTGGCCTGGACCGGGAATGGAGCCTGCCCATCGTAGCACAAACGCTGCATTCTCGCAATCCGGCTTCACCGTGTTGCGCCAGCCTGTGCGCTCTGTAACCCGGCCACGGGAGCGCCCGTATATATAGCCGATGAAAGCTGCTCGGGACGATGGGTCCCGGCAAGCGAAGGCAAGGAAGGCAAGTTAGGCAAGTGAGGAGTACTCATCGATGAATACGACACGCCGCTTATATCGGGACGAGAACACGAAAATGGTCGGGGGCGTGTGCGCCGGGCTGGCCGATTATTTCGGCCTCGACGTGACACTGGTGCGCATTGCCGCGGTGCTGCTGGGCCTATTCGGCCATATCAGCGTCGTGGCCCTGTACCTGCTGCTCTGGGTGATCATGCCGGTCCGCGCGCAGTCGCCCCAGTCCTGAGCCGCAACCGCAATCCCCCTCCCCTTCGCCCAAATAGCAACCGCGCGGTAACAGGGCGTAGCCAGGGCGCACCGGGCGTTTGACACGCCCGGTGCGCTTTGCCATAATACGCCCATGCAACTACAGCAGCCGGCCCCGCCCGGCATTGGGCGGCGCCTGGCGCGCGGAGCGGCAGTGGGCTTACTCGTCTACGGCGCGGCCGGCGTGGCCCTGCAGCTCCGCTTGCTCGACCTCCTGAGCACCAGTATCCTGAGCCTGGGCGGGGCGGCTACTTTCCACCAGACTCCGGAGGCGCTCCCTTTCCTGGCGCCGCTGTTCGCCCATTATGCTGCCCAGCCCTGGCTGCCCTGGGCGAGTTGGCTGGCCGGGCTGGCGCTCCTCGCCGGGAGCCGGCCGGCGCTCCCGCCGCCGGCCGTGCCGGGGGCGAGCGCCGCCCCGCCGGCGGTGGCCCCGGCACTGGGCCGCCGGGGCCGGGGGGCGGCCTGGCTGTTGGCGGGGCTGCTGCTCGGCCTACTGGCGCTGGGGGCCTATGCCCGGCTGAACCTGCTGCTGCCGCAGGCGCGCGGTCTCACCCAGGCCCCGTACGACGACGAAGGGGTCTACGCCGGGGCCGGGCAGTTGCTGCTTCAGGGGATTCTCCCTTACCGGGATTTCTTCTTCGCCCATCCGCCGCTCGCCGCGCTGGTATATACCCCGGCCCTGGCCTACCACTTTACCCCCTGGGGTAGCGTGACCAGCTTTATGCTCGCCCGCTACCTGGCGGTCGGCTATAGCCTGGGGGCGCTGCTGGCCCTCTTCGCGATCGGCTGGCAGCTGGGCCGGGCCGGCGCGACGGGCGGCCTGGCCCGCTGGCGGGGCCTGGCCTGCGGCGCCACGGCGGCCGGCCTCTGGGCGATCGACGGCCGCGCGATCGAGATCAACCGCAAGATCATGCTGGACCAGCCCATGATCCTGGCCTCGCTGCTGGCCATTGTCGTCTACCTGGCCGCGCTGCGGCGGCTGGATGCGGGCGGCCGGGGCGGGGCGGCCGGGCGCCTCCTGCTGGGCGCCGGCGCGCTGGCCGCGTTGAGCGCCTTCACCAAAATCCAGGGGCTGGCCTGTATCGTGGCGCTCGGCGGCGATTTGCTGTTGCGGGTGCGCTGGCGCGGCGCGGCGGCCCCCGGCGCGGGCCCGGCGCGCCTCGTCGCGCTGGGCGGCGGGTTTGTGGCCGTGGCCGGGGCGGTGGTGAGTCCCTTTCTTCTGCTGGCGCCGAGCGCGTTCGTGCGGATGGTGGGGTTCTTCCAGCTCTTACGCCCGAGCGATGGCCTGGTCCAGCCGCCCGACCGGATCCGCAACCTGAGCGCGGTGCTGCCCAATGGCCCGAATGTCCTGCAAAACGGTCCCACGATCTACCTGGCGGCGCTCGGCTTCGGGGCCCTGACCTGGTGGGCGACCCGCGCGCTGGCGGCGGGGGCCGCACCCAGTGGCGCGGAGGCGGCGCGCGAGCAGCAGGCCGTGAGCTGGTGGCGACCGATCGTCGTCTGGAGCTTTCTGAGCATCGTGTTGTTCACCTATAGCCGATCCTTCTACAGCCACTATTATATTCAACTGGTGGCGCCGCTGTGCCTGCTGGGCGGCGCGGTTTGGCTGCCGCTGCTGCGGCCGCAGCCGGCGCGCGGGCTGGGGACCCGGGCGCGGGCGCTGGGCTATGCGGTGCTACTGTTGCCGGCGCTGGTGCTGGCCGTCCCGGCCTGGCAGGGGTTCACGACGCGCTATGATGACCCGATCTTTGCCATCGTCGGGCGCTTCATCACCGATGCGGTCCCGCCCGAGACCCCCGTGCTGGTGACCGACGAGCAGTTTGCTTTCCTGGCCTCCCGGCCGCCGAGCCATGCGCCGACCGGCTACCTGATCGACAGCTACGGGCACATGATTTTTCTGGGCTTGCACCTGGGCGATCGGAGCTGGGGCGATCTCGTCGACGCCGCCCTGCACGGCACGCACAGCAACGATGTCTACGCGATGATGCGCAGTCCCGCGCCGCAGGCCGACTTTCTCGATCGGGCGCGGCGGGCCGCCTTAGTGGTGGTCCACAAAGAGGGGGAAGCCCGGCTGCTGCCGGGGACGCTGCAGACCATCGAGCAGTTGGGGACCGTGCGGGAGCGCCAGCCGCGCTATGTCATTGTGGCGCCGCGGGCGGCGCACTAGGGGCCAGTAACTGGGCGATCTTGGCCGACAAGAGATCGAGATCGAACGGCTTGCTGATGTAGTCGTCGGCCCCGGCCTCCATCGCCTGCTGCTGGTCGCGCGCCCGGCTGAGCGCGCTGATCGCGATGACCGGGATCGTGGCCGTGGCCGGCTGGGCTTTGAGCAGTTGGATGGCCTCAAAGCCGTTGAGCACCGGCATCATCAGATCCATCAGGATCAGGTCGGGCATCCGCCCGGCAATCGCGGCGAGCGCTGCTTCCCCGTCGGTCGCCAGCGCCGCTTCATGGCCCATGATATCCTCGACGACCGTGCGGATGATCTCCCGGTTGTCCGGCTCGTCTTCGACAATCAACACTAGCTTATTGCCCATAGCGTCCTCTGCAAACCATAACGCGCCCGTCCCGTCCTTTGTGATGGCGCGCCGCGCCGCGCGGTTAGCGCCGGGGTGTCAGCCCGGGCACCCCGGTCTGGATGGCGGGCACCCCGGTCTGGATGGCGGGGACTCCGGTCTGGACGGCCGGGAGGGGCGCGCCGCCCTGGGTGGGGATCTCGGCGGGCAGGGCGGTCGGCCGGGCCGGCGTGGCGGTGGGTGCGACCCGGACCGGCGCGACGGGGGTGATGGTCGGCGGGGGGTCCCCGCCACAGGCGGTGGCGAGGGCCAGCAGCCCGGCCGCGGCGGCCAGGCCCAGAACGTGGGTGAAACGACGATCGGCCAAGATACGTAACCTCCAGCGACAACGGGCACCGCCCGCTGCCGGCGATTGGGCAGTGGCTCCGGCCCGGGGACTCCCGGGCAGCCCCTGATTGTACCGAAATCGGGGGGCCGGGGTCAAGCGGCCGGGCGGACATCCTGAACGGCTGTCCGTCGCGGGAGATTGATCGGATGCGAGGCGTGCCGTATACTGTCGATGAGGAGAGAACTGTGCCCCAGGAATACATCGAGATTCGCGGCGCCCGCGAAAACAACCTCCGGGATGTGTCGTTGCGCATTCCCAAGCGCAAGATCACCATCTTTACCGGCGTTTCCGGCTCCGGCAAGTCGTCCATCGTCTTCGATACCATCGCCAACGAGGCCCAACGCCTGCTGTACGAAAACTTCAGCCTGTTCGTGCGCAACTTCCTGCCGCGCTATTCCCAGCCCGAAGCCGATGCCATCGAAAACCTGAGCATGGCCGTGGTCGTGGATCAGAAGCGGTTGGGCGGGGGCACCCACTCCACGATGGGCACGATCACCGACATCTACAGCGTGCTGCGCCTGCTGTTTTCGCGCGTGGGGCAGCCTTTTGTGGGGCCGTCGAACCTGTTTTCGTTCAATGACCCGCAGGGCATGTGCCCGGAATGCAACGGCGTCGGCCGCAAGATCGGCGTGGACCTGGATCGCTTTCTGGACCCGACCAGATCGCTCAACGAAGGGGCCATCCTGTTCCCGGAGTACGCGGTCAGCAGTTGGTATTGGACGATTTGCACCCAATCGGGCTTGTTTGACAACGACAAAAAACTGGCGGACTACAGCGACCAGGAGATGGACCGGCTGCTGCACAGCCCGCCGTATAAAGTGGAAACCACCATCGCGGGCAAACCCTTCAAATTAACCTTTGAGGGCATTCTCGACAAGTTCAG
The DNA here is from genome assembly GCA_035310405.1 of Chloroflexia bacterium. Lineage (GTDB taxonomy): Bacteria > Chloroflexota > Chloroflexia > QHBQ01 > JAICKM01 > JAICKM01. Next base: position 11,366 of record DATGEF010000179.1, read on the forward strand.
CCACAAGTACATCACCCGCGATGTCAAAACCATGTCGGAGCGCACCCAGAAAGCGGTGGCGCCCTACATGACCTATGGCCCGTGCCCCCTCTGCCAAGGCGCTCGCCTGAGCCCGGCCGCCCTGAATTGCAAGATCAAGGGCTACAATATCGCCGACCTAAGTGGCATGGAAGTGGACGAACTGATCGCGGTCATCCGCACCTTCGCCGATCTGCCGGCCGCCCCGCTGGTGGCGGCGCTGATCGAACGCTTGCAGCACCTGGTGGATATTGGCCTCGAATACCTCACCCTCAACCGCGAAACTGCCACCTTATCGGGCGGCGAATCGCAGCGCGTCAAAATCGTCAAACACCTCAGCAGCAGCCTGATGGACGCGATCTATATTTTTGACGAACCCAGCATCGGGCTGCACCCGCGCGACGTGCATCGCCTCAACGAACTGCTGCAAAAACTGCGCGACAAGGGCAACACGGTGCTGGTGGTCGAGCACGATCCCGATGTGATTAAAGTAGCCGATCATATTGTGGATATGGGGCCCCACGCGGGGAAGCACGGGGGCACGATCGTCTACGAAGGCAGCTTTGCCGGCCTGCTCGCCGCCGACACCCTGACCGGCCGGCATCTCCAGCAGGCGATGCCGATCAAGGCGCGCTTTCGGGCGGCCAAGGGCACGCTGGCGATCACCAACGCCCACGTCAACAACTTACAGCATGTCAGCGTCGAGATCCCCACCGGCGTGCTAACAGTCGTCACGGGCGTGGCGGGATCGGGGAAAAGCTCGCTCATCCACCAGGTCTTCCTGCGCCAGCACCCCGACGCGATCGTGATCGACCAGACCGCCGTGGGCGTTTCGACGCGCTCCAACCCGGCGACCTATACAGGCATCATGGACGACATCCGCAAAGCCTTCGCCACGGCCAACCAGGTCAGCGCGGCGCTGTTCAGTTTCAACTCCGAGGGTGCCTGTGAAAACTGCCAGGGGCTGGGAGTCATCTATACCGATCTCGCGGCGCTGGGCGAGGTGAAATCCCCCTGCGAAATTTGCGAGGGCAAACGCTTCAAAGACGCCGTGCTGGCCTATAAACTCAACAACCAATCCATCACCGACGTGCTGGCGATGACCGTGCAACAGGCGCTCGACTACTTTGACCTGCCCAAAGTGGTCAGCAAACTGCAAGCCCTGAGCGATGTGGGGCTGGACTACCTGGCGCTGGGCCAGCCGTTGAGCACCCTGTCGGGCGGCGAATGCCAGCGCCTCAAGCTCGCCAGCGAGTTGCACAAAAAGGGCAGCATCTATGTCATGGACGAGCCGACGACCGGGCTGCATAAGTCCGACATCAGCAAGCTGCTCACGATCATGAACCGCCTGGTGGAGATGGGCAACACGGTGATCGTGATCGAGCATAACCTGGATATTATCAAAAACGCCGACTGGATCATCGATATGGGGCCGGAAGGCGGCAACAAAGGCGGCCGCGTGATGTTTGAGGGCACGCCGGCCGCCCTTGTGCAGGCGCCGCATTCGCACACGAGCGCCTATTTGCGCGGCTAACGCACCAGCTCTGTACCCCGACCCCCACATAGATCGTCTCACGTTTCAGGAGGGAGCCGCTAATGGATAACGCAGAATTCCTGGCCCTGGGGCGGCAGGTGCTGGCGACGCAACCCTTCAGCGTGCTGCTGGGCGCGCGCCTGGAGGCGTTCCAGCCGGGGCGGGTCACGCTGGCGCTGACGCTCAAGCCGGAGCACATGCAGCAGCACGGCATGGCCCACGGCGGCGTGGTCAGCTACCTGGCCGATAACGCGCTGACCTTTGCCGGCGGCTCGGCGCTGGGCGTCGAGGTGATCACCGCCGAGTTCAAGATCAACTACGCGCGGCCCGCGCGCGGCAGCGCGCTGATCGCGCGGGCCAGCGTGGTGGCGACCAGCGGCCGGCAGGCCGTCTGCCGCTGCGACGTCTGGGCCGTGCAGGAGGGCGGGGAAGTGCTGGTGGCCGCCGCGCAGGGCACCATCGTGCGCCGCGCGGCCGACAGCGCCTGAGCGCGCCGTCAACCGTGCATCAGCGCGGCGGCGGTGCAGGCGGCGTTAAAGGAGCAGGAGGGGCGGCCGGATGGCCGAGGGCAGGCGGCGGCCGATTTGGAATTCGGCCATGCATTGGCCAGGGGGGTCACGGGTCTACTGCAAATATTTGTCGAAGAAGCCGATCACCCGTTTCAGGTATTCCGTGGGGTCCTGCTTGAAAGAGCGCACATGCTGTGGCCCCGTCGTTATCCAGAGCTGGAGGTTGGGGTCGCCCGCGCCCGCTTTTTGCAGCGCGTAGGCCTGGCTCACCGGGATGAACTCGTCTGTGGTGCTGTGGATCAAAAGGATGGGCCGCGCGCCGAGCCGGGCCATTTCCTGCTCAGGGCGGTTGCCCAGCAGGTCCATCCCATAGAGGCCCTGGGCCATCAGCAGGATGCCGGGCGTGAAGAAATGCGGGAGGCCGCTGACCTCGGTAAGATGGAGATCGATCAGCGGCGGCAGCTCGGCAAAAGGCGAATCCAAGACCAGTGCGCGCATTTCCGGGTGCGTGGCCGCCACCCGCAGCCCCGTCCCCGCTCCCAGGGAGAAGCCGAGCACCCCCACTGTGGCGATGCCGCGGCTCTGCAAGTAGCGCAGCGCCCCGGCGACGTCCCGTCGCTCCCAGTCTCCCAGCGAGTAGCGATCGCCCCCCGATTTGCCGTGCGCGCGAAAGTCGAACATGAAGACGGAGTACCCATGTTGGTGCAGGGCCTGGGCGATGTCCATGGCGCCGATCGTGGGGTCGTCGCGCCGGCCGTCGCGGGCGTGCAGCATGACGATCGTCTGCGGGCCGGAGGCCGGGATGAACCAGCCGCTCAGGGGGATGCCGTCGTCTGTGCTGGTGAACTGCACATCTTCACAGCTAAGGTGGTAATCCGCGCATTGCCCCACCGGCTGGCGGAGCGGGTGCGAGAAGCGGTCCGCCGCGTACGCGCAGATGCCGAAATAAACGACGAGCGCCCCGACGATCAGCGCGGCGGCGAGACGGAGCAAGACGCGGCGCGCGCTGGGGTTACGCATCATTTCGCCTGCCGAGACTGACTGACGAGCCATCGCGCCCTCCTGCAACGGTACATCCTACGATAACCACTTTCACCTAGTCGAGCACCGCCCGCTCCGGCTTGACGAGTTGCAGACAGGCGGCCGCAAGTAAGACCATCGCTCCAGAAAAGATAAAGGTCCAACGATAGGCTGCGCTACCCCCCACCATGCCGGTCGCGATGGTCACGACCACCCCAGCCAGCACGGATCCGATGGGCTGGGCGAAGGAGAAGACCGCGGAAATCAAGCCGATAAATTCCGCTGTGCGCTTGCGCGGCACCAGGTCGGTGATCATCGGGTTAACTTGCGCCATCGCCGCGTTGCCGATGCCGATGACCCCCAGAATGATCGTCGCCTGCAGCAGGTTCTGGCTCTGCGAACCGATCAGCCCGGCGCTGCCGAACAGGAGCATGCCGCCGGTCATGACCGCCTTTTTGCTAAAGCGGTCGGCCAGAAAGCCCGCCGGCACGGCAAACAGCGCGTTGGTCACCGTCGCCATCAGCGGCAGGATGAACGCCTCCTGCTCGCTGGCTCCGAGCGCCTTGACCGCGAAGAGCGTGATGAACGGCAGCGCGCCGCCCGTGCCCACCCAGAAGAAGTTCACGGCCAGCGTGTACTTGGCCGCCTCCGGGTATTTGGCGAGGCTCTTGAAGTAGGCCACCGGATCGGGCCGCCCTTTGGGCCTCGGTTCGCTCAGGACGTCAGCACTGAGCGGCGGCTCCTGGACCGTGAAGAAGGTGTAGGCCCAGGTGAGCACGAGCAGTCCGATGCAGAGCAGAAACACGAGAAACTCGTTGTGCTCCCAGAGGTTGAGGGCGATGAGCAGGAAGATGATCGTGCCCAGCGCGCTGCCGACGCCGAGCAGACCGCCCACGCGTCCGCGCTGCGTGGGCGTGAACAGGTCGGCCATCAACGCGATATAGGGGTCCCAGGCCACCGATAAGAAGAAGGCGGCAATGGCCATGATGGCAAGGACCGCCCAGAGGGGCGGATGCGTCGCTAGCGCCAGCAGGGCCCCGGACATGAGCGGGATGCCGACGAGGAAGAACGGCCGGCGGCGGCCAAAGCGGGTGCGGGTGCGGTCGCTCAGCCGGCCGACCAGCGGTTGGATAAAGGCACCGACGAAGGAGCGCTCGTTGGCCAGCAGCCCGATCAGGGCGGGCGGCAGCGGGTACGTGCTCAGGTAGAGCGGCATGCCGAAGTTGAACAGCGAGTAGATCACGGACGCGCCCAGGTTGGCGACGCTGTAGCGCACCGCTTTGCCCCGATCGAAGGGCGCCGGCGCAGTGATGTTGTCGCCGAGGGCGACCTCTCCAAACCCTGGTGGAGGCGCGACCAGCGGTGCGGGAGGGGGGAGGGGGTTCAGGTCCAGGGTCAAATCGTCCATGGTCCCGCCTTTCGCGGTTCCGCGTCCGCAGCCCCTTGGCTGCCTATAGGTTCCGGCGCGTCTGGCGCTAAGGTAACGACACACCTATCCGGCAGCACTATAACACGGCCGCGCGCCCCTGGCAACCTCAGAGAAAGAGCGCCGAACAGCCGTAGGAAACGGGTTTTCATCGATGACTCCTTTTCTGGCATCGGTTCTGGCATCGGTTCTGGCATCGGTATGGAAGCTCAACATCATCTCTTGCGCGGCGATCGCCGCGCAAGGCACCTTGCAGCAGTGGAAGTGCGGCCGGGATTTCTGTATCTCCCCTCCTTTGCACCATCAGTATAGCAAAGTACAAGGGCGACGCTGTCAGCAGTTTTGCTGGTCTTTGCGAACACCTCCCGACCGGGTCTAAGCAGTCTTGCTTAGGCCGCGGTCGCCGTCAAGCGTTGGTCATAGAAACCAGTAGTGGGATAGGGTAAAGTGGCCCGGGGCAGATGGAGGAGGGTAGAGTTCAGGGGAGCACCTTTCTGCCCATCCTTGACACTGCCCCCTCGGATGTGCTATGATTATACGGCTTATGCGTGGTGGCTCCGCGGAACCAGCATGATCTGCCCACCGGATCGCTACGCATGCGGCCGGCGAACTGAATAGCTCATGCTCATCGAGAGGGGTGGAGGGACCGGCCCTGTGAAGCCCGGCAACCCGGCAGGCACCGCACACGCGGGCCGGCCACGGGTGCCAAATCCGTCAGCAAGCTCCGGCGTCTGCTGCTGAAAGATGAGAGGGCGGCCACTTTTCGGCTATTCTCTCATTGTGGGTTAACGATGGGGGAATTTTTTTGCGCGGCGATAAGACTCTCTGGTGGAACGCGGGAGCGCTCGAGCTGATCGATCAGCGGCGCCTGCCCCGCGAGTGCGTCACCTTGCGCTGTACCACAGCCGCCGAGGTAGCCGCCGCGATCCAGGAGATGGCGGTGCGCGGGGCGCCGGCGATCGGCTGCGCGGCCGCGTTTGGCCTGGCCTTGAGCGCCCGCCAGCATGCCGCCGCCGGGCTGATCGCCCAACGCGCGGCCCTGGCCCAGGACGCCGCCCGGCTGCGCGCCACCCGCCCGACCGCCGTGAACCTGGCCTGGGCCCTGGACCGCCAGCTGGCGCTCGCCACCACCTATCCCGGCGCCGACGCGCATGCGCTGGCCGGGCAGCTGCTGGCGGCCGCCGAAACGATCGCTGCGGACGACGAGGCCGCCTGCCGCGCGATGGGCGCGCATGGCGCGGCCCTCCTCGCCCCCGGCAGCCGTGTGCTGACCCATTGCAACGCCGGCAGCCTGGCGACGGCTGCCTACGGCACGGCCCTCGGCGTGGTGCGCACGGCGTATGCCCAGGGCCGGGTGCGGCATGTGCTGGTGGACGAAACCCGGCCCCGCCTGCAGGGGGCGCGGTTAACCGCCTGGGAGTTACAGCAGGCCGGGATCCCCTGCACCCTGATCGCCGACAATATGGCCGCCACTTTCATGCGCCAGGGGGCCGTCGACGCCGTTCTCGTCGGCGCCGACCGCATCGCGGCCAATGGCGACACGGCCAACAAGATCGGCACCTATGGCCTGGCGGTGCTCGCCCGCGCCCATGCCATCCCGTTGTATGTGGTCGCCCCGGCATCCACCGTCGATCTTGCGCTGCCGGACGGGACGGCGATCCCGATCGAGGAACGCGCCGCCGCGGAGCTGACCCACCTGGGGGGCGAGCAGCTGGCCCCGGCCGGCATCGCGGTCGCCAATCCCGCGTTCGACGTCACGCCGTGGGCCCTGATTACCGCGATTGTGACCGAGCACGGCGTGATCGATCCGCCGTTTGCCGCCGGCTTGCGCGCGACGGTCGCCGCGAGCCCGTTGACCCACCCTGGCGTGGCCCTCCACGCCGTCACCGCCTCTGGAGCTTAGATGAGTGTTGTTGTCACCGGCTCGATCGCGTTCGATAATATCATGGACTTTCCCGGCCACTTTCACGAGCATATCCTGGCCGATAAGATCCATATGCTGAATGTCAGCTTCCTGGTCGACACCCTCAAGAAACAGCGGGGCGGGACCGCGGGCAATATCGCCTACACCCTGGGCCTGCTGGGGTCGCGGCCGCTGCTCTATAGCAGCGTCGGCCCGGACTTCGCTGAGTACCGGGCGCAGCTGGAGGCGGTGGGCGTCGACACCCATGCTGTTCAGCAGACGGCCGACCACTTTACCGCGACCTGCTTTATCACCACCGACCAGGATAACAACCAGATCACCGGCTTCTACCCCGGGGCCATGGCCCTGGATGCCGCCCTCTCCCTGGGCCCGCTGGATCTGGGGCCGGCCGACCTCGTCGTCGTCTCGCCGACCGAGCCGCAGGCGATGGTGCGCTACACGCAGGAGTGCCAGGCGCGCGCGGTGCCCTATGTCTATGTGCCGGCCCAGCAGATCATCCGCCTGACCGCGGACGAGATCGTCACCGGCGTCGCGGGCGCCCGGGTAATCATCGCCAACGATTACGAATTCGAGATGATGCACAACAAGACCGGCCTGACCGCTGCCGCGATGCTAGAGCACGCCGAGATCGTGGTCACCACCCGGGGCGAGGAAGGCTCGATCATCCGCACGCGGCAGGCGGAATACGCCATCCCGGTCGCGCGGCCGATGACCGTGGTCGACCCAACCGGGGCCGGCGATGCGTATGCGGCCGGCTTCGTGCATGGCCTCACCCACCACTGTGATATGGAGCGCACCGGCCGCATGGCGGCCCTTGCAGCGGTCTACGTGATCGAGTGTTACGGCACGCAGGCCCACTCCTATACCCGGGACGCTTTCGCGGCCCGGTATGCCGAGAACTTCGGCACGGCCCTTAGCCTGTAAGCCATGACGCCTGCTCGAGGCCACCT
>DATGEF010000180.1:0-5622 GCA_035310405.1 Chloroflexia bacterium
TCCCGCGATGCCGCCTCAGGATGTGCTGGCCCCCCGCCGGGGCGCTGGAGGGCCGCCCCGCTTGACCTACCCATGATGTCTGTTAAGGAGACGCTTATTCCGCTGTTTTTTGTCGATCCCACCAGGCAGCCCCTCCCGCAACCAACCGCAGAATGGTGTCTGCCCAGTATTTCCAGAGAGGGGGCTTCGGCGGGCGCGTCACCGGCCGTGCCCGATATTGCATCGCATATTTGCCCTGCTCTCCTTGGGAAAAATCCAAGGGGATGATCTTTGGAGGACCTGGCCGCTCCTCCTGCTTCTTCGGTATCCACGCCACCGGGCGCGCCGCGAAGAGCCAGATTTGGTCCCACCGTTCGCGGTAGGTCACGACTACCCTGCGGCCGTGCTCCGTCCGCCCGCAGATAAGATTGTATCCTGCTTCCCGCCCAGGCGCCGCCAGCGCGCGCGCGTCAGGATCGGCGAACACGGTACTCGCTTCATGAAACGACAGGCCATACACACGCTGGTTCTGGATCGTTTCCTCAGGATTCCAGCGAAATATCAGGCCGTTGGTGCTCTCATGCTCTGTCCTCATTACTCTACCCCAGCGTTACTGCCCAATGTGCTGCCAACAACCACACCTCAAGCCAGGGCTTGGCGCATCGAGCAAGGGCAGCTAATACTTCGGGATGCGTGGGTCCACGTCCTCCGACCAGGCATTAATCCCGCCCTTGAGGTTTTTCAGCTTGCGGAAGCCCAGGCTGCGCAGTTCCTGCACCGCGCGGGCGCTGCGGGTGCCGGCTTTGCAGTAGACCACGATCTCGTCCGCCGTGCTGAGCTCGCCGGCGCGGGCCTGCACCTGGCCGACCGGGATCAGCGTGGCGCCCTCCAGGTGGCCGATCTCCCACTCGTGCGGCTCGCGCACGTCGAGGAGGAAGAGTGGCGCGCCCGCGTCCAGCCGGCCCTTCAGCTCGGTGGCGGTGATGTCCCAGGCGTCGTCCGCGGCCGTGTGCGGCCGGATGCCGCAAAACTCCTGGTAGTCGATCAGCGTCGTGACGGTCGGATTCGCGCCGCAGACCGGGCAGGCCGGGTCCTTCTGCAGCTTCATCTCGCGAAACTTCATCTTGAGCGCGTCGTATAGCAGCAGCCGGCCGACCAGCGTCTCGCCGATGCCCAGCAGCAGCTTGACCGTCTCGGTCGCCTGGATCACGCCGATGATGCCCGGCAGCACCCCCAGCACGCCCCCCTCGGCGCACGAGGGCACCAGGCCGGGGGGCGGCGGCTCGGGATAGAGGCAGCGGTAGCAGGGCCCCTCGGCCGCCCAGAACACGGACGCCTGGCCCTCGAAGCGGAAGATGCTGCCGTAGACGTTCGGCTTGCCCAGCAGCACACAGGCGTCGTTGACCAGGTAGCGCGTCGGGAAGTTGTCCGTGCCGTCGACGACGACATCATAGGGCTGGAAGATCGCCAGCGCGTTCTCCGACGAGAGCGCCGTGTCGTACAGGTCGACCTGGACGCCCGGGTTGACCTCCAGGATACGCTCCTTGGCCGACTCGAGCTTGGGCCGCCCGACGCTGCTGGTCGAGTGGATCACTTGCCGTTGCAGGTTACTGAAGTCGACCACATCGAAATCGACGATGCCGATGCGCCCGACTCCGGCGGCCGCCAGGTAGAGGGCCAGGGGGGAGCCCAGGCCCCCCGCGCCGATCAGCAGCACGCTGGCAGCTTTCAGCTTCTTCTGGCCCGCCAGCCCGATCTCGGGCACCAGCAGGTGGCGGCTGTAGCGCTGGATTTCCTGGGCGTCGAGCGTGGTGTGCCCGTTCTGCACCAGGGCCGGCCGCGCCGGGGCGGCCGGCGCCCCGCCGGCGATGGCCGGGATGATCGAGAGGGCGTCGCCGGTGCCTAGCTTCGTCGCGCCGCGCTCCAGGTAGCGCACATCCTCGTCGTTCAGGTAAATATTGACGAAGTTGCGCAGCGCGCCCGCTTCGGTATACAGGTGCTTCTTCAGGCTCGGGAAGCGGCCCGTCAGATGGCCCAGCGCCTCGTCCACGGTCCTGGCGTCCACGTCGATTTCTTCTTGCCCATCAGCATATTGCTTCAGGGCGGTAGGGATCAGAATTTTGGCCACGGATAGTTGCTCCTCACTTGAGTGCGGAGTGCGGAGTGCGGAATGCGGAATAAGACGAAAATACGAAGTTTGTTTCGACGTCTTTCCTTATACGTATCTCGTACGTATCTCGTACGTATCTCGTACGTATCTCGTCCATATTCCGCACTCCGCACTCCGCACTCCGCATTATTCGTTAAACCGGATCGGCTCCTCATCAAAGGCCGATCGATCGTCGCGCAAGGTCCAGGAGCGTAGCTCCTGGGCGACGCGCTCCTTGACCGATACAATAATATACGTATACCAGGGCCAGGCGTGATCTCGATCGTAGCTGGAGGCGACCGCCTCGGCCTCGGGGTGCGAATGATAAAACCCGACCACGCTCAAGCCCTGGGCGCGGGCCGTCTTTTCGGCGCGCAACATATCCTCCGGGGTGATCAGGAAGCGGTGATACTGCTCGTCGGCCGCAAACTGGTTCGTGATCGGCAGGAGCTCCTGCACGGTCTTGTGGCCGGCGGCCTCCCGGCCCAGCAGCACGCCGCAGATCTCGTTCGGATAGCCCGTCTCGCCGTGCCGGCGGATGGCGGCCGCCTGCGCCGCGGTAATCTCGACACTCATGCCGGCTCCCCTTGCCGATCGGGCGCGGGCCCGTCCACATTAACCACGATAATGCCGCTACACGAGCGGGCGACGATCAGCACGACGGCCTCGTCGCCCAGGGTCTCCTCCTGGTGGATCGCGCCCGGCGCCACGGCCAGGAAATCGCCCGCGCCGACTTCGGCGCTCTCCCGCCCGCCGGCGCCCCAGCGAAAGCGGGCACGGCCCTGCACGACATAGATCCCAGTCTCACAATCGCCGTGATGATGCCAGGCCGACACCATGCCGGCCGGGGTGGTCACCCGCCCCATCCAGAGATTCTGGCTGCCGGTCGTCTCCGCGGACACGGCGGCCAGCCGCTGCATAGACCCGCTTTGCGGCGTCGCGCCGCTCAACTGATCGGGATGCCGGATCTGAACACCTGGCTGCATACCCACGCTCCTATGCGCCGGCGCCGGCCAGCGCCTGCTCCAGATCCGCGATAATGTCCTGCGCATGCTCGATGCCGGCCGAGAGCCGCAAGAGGCCGTCGGTGATCCCCGCCCGCCGGCGCAGGGCGGGGGCCCAATCGCGGTGACTTGACATAATAGGATACGAAACCTCGCTGTAGACGTCGCCCAGCGTGGTCGCCGGGATCAGCAGTTGCAAGCGATCGATAAAGGCGAACATCGCGGCGCGGTCGGCGCCCGCGATCTCGAAGGCCAGCATGCCGCCGTACGCGCCCGGCCGGAACAGGCGGCCGGCCAGGGCGTGGCCGGGGTGGGCCGGCAGGCCCGGATAGTGGACCTGCGCGACGCGCGGCTGCGTGCTCAGCCAGGTGGCCACGGCCAGGGCGTTGGCGCAGTGCCGCTCCAGGCGCAGGGCCAGCGTCTTCAGGCCGCGATGGATCAGGTGCGCATCCCAGGGGCTGAGCACGGCGCCCATCAGCTTGCTGAGGTTGCGCAAGGGCGCCTCGTGGGCGGGGTCGCGCACCGTCACGCTGCCCGCGCTGGCATCGCCGTGGCCGCCGAAGTACTTGGTCGCGCTGTGGACGACGATATCGGCGCCCCGCGCGATCGGCTGCAGCAGGAAGGGGGTAGCGAAGGTATTGTCGACGATCACCAGCGCCCCCGCGTCGTGCGCGAGCCGGATGATCGCCTCCATGTCCAGCACCCGGATCAGCGGGTTGGAGAGCGGCTCGACGAGCACGGCGCGGGGCCGCGGCGCTTCCTGGAGCGCGGCCGCGTAGCTTTCCAGGTTGTTACAATCGACGAACCGAGGCGTGATACCGTTCGGGGCGAAGAGCGTATTGAGCAGCGTATGGGAGGCGCCGTAGAGGTCACGTGCCGCGAGAATCACCTCGCCCGGCGCCATCTCGACCAGCAGGAGCGCCGCGTGCAGGGCCGCCATGCCGGAGCCGAAAGCGGCCGTCGCCGCCCCCCCTTCCAGGGCATTGATCGCCATTTCCAGCGCCACCACTGTCGGATTGGCGTACCGGGTGTAGACGTAGCTTTTGCGGGTGCCGGCAAACACCTCTTCCAGCGCCTGGGCGCTGTCGCTCAAGAAAGCACTGCTGGCATAGATCGGCGTCGACGTAGGCCTGACCCCCTCCACCGGCACCCGTTCCCCCGCATGCACGGCGACCGTCTCCAGATTTTGGATTTTGGATTTTGGATTTTGGATTACGGGAGTCGACGGTTCGTCCTGCTCCCTGGCGATATCGGCGGGTTGGTTAGCGATCATGCGGATCCCCTCCTGTGGGGATGCGTGGTTGCTGGCGCTGACCACTCATCCCCCGTAATCCAAAATCCAAAATCCAAAATCCAAAATCGGCCTTACCGCTCGATCGGGGCGGCGACGAGGTTGCCCCACTCGGTCCAGGAGCCGTCGTAGTTGCGGACGTGGTGGTAGCCGAGCAGGTAGGTCAGCACAAACCAGGTGTGGCTGCTGCGCTCGCCGATGCGGCAGTAGGTCACCACGTCCTTGTCTTTGGTCACGCCTTTGCCCTCGTAGAGGGCGCGCAGCTGCTCGACGGGCTTGAAGGTGCCGTCCTCCTGGGCGGCCTGCGCCCAGGGGATGTTGGCCGCGCCGGGAATATGCCCGCCGCGCTGGGCGCCCTCTTGCGGGTAGTTGGCCATGTGCAGCAGCTCGCCGCTGAACTCCCCGGGCGAGCGCACATCGACCAGCGCCTGGCCGGCCTTGAGCGCCCGGCCTTCCTTGTCGAGCAGTTCCCGCACCTGGTCGCGGAAGGCGCGGATCTTCGTGTCGTCGCGCTCGTGCGCTTTGTAGCTGGTGGCCGGGTAGGCCGGCACCTCGGTCTGGAGCGCCCGGCCCTCGGCGATCCACTTGGTGCGCCCGCCGTCGAGGATCTGGGCCTTGGTGTGCCCAAACAGCTGGAAGACCCAGAACGAGTAGGTGGCCCACCAGTTGTTCTTGTCGCCGTAGAAGATCAGCGTATCGTCGCTGCTGATGCCCTTGCGCGACAGCAGCGCCTCGAAGTGCGTGCGGTCGAGGTAATCGCGCCGCGTCGCGTCGTTCAACTCGGTCAACCAGTCGATCTTGATCGCGCCCGGAATGTGCCCCTGGTCATACAACAGCACATCTTCGTCGCATTCCAGGATGCGGAGCCCTTTGTCTTCCAGGTGCGCGGCCAGCCACTCCGTGGTGACCAGCGCATCGGGGTGTGCGTAACCTTTCAACTTCTCGTCGGTGGCCATGGGTTCTCTACTCCTTTGCATGCTTGTTCTGCGTACTTCTAACTCCCAGTAACCTAGTGCTGTTTACAGCAAGCTAGCGATATCGGCGAACACGGCGGTCGCGGCAGTGCCCGGCCGGGGCCCCGGCCCCAGCAGGGTGGTGGGGTGTTCCCCGCCGTGCTCGGTATAGAAAGTGAAGAGGGTCTCGCCGCCGGCCAGCCGGCCCGCACTGCTCTCCAGCGGGATCTCGTCCAGACCGACGCC
>DATGEF010000181.1:0-8559 GCA_035310405.1 Chloroflexia bacterium
TCGGGCGCCAGGTAGTCGGCCGTGCCCATCACCTGCCCCACGCGCGTGAGGTGGGCATCGTCGCCCGAGCGGGCGATCCCGAAGTCCGTGAGCACGACATTGCCGTCGGGCTCGACCAGGATATTCCCCGGCTTGATGTCGCGGTGGGTCACGCCGTGGCTGTGCGCATAGTCAAGCGCGGCGGCGACCGGCTGCAGCAGGCGCACGATCTGATGGAGCGGCAACGGCGCCTGGCGGGCCAGGATCTCGCGCAGCGTCTCGCCCGGCACGTAACGCATGGCGAGATACCAGAGCCCGTCGTCTTCCCGGACATCGTAGACCGGCACGATATGCGGGTGCTCCAGGTTGGCCGCCAGGATCGCTTCCCGCCGGAACCGCTCCACCGCGCCGGGATCGGCCGTCGTCGCCGGGTCCAGGACCTTGATCGCCACCGGCCGGTTGAGGCTCGCGTCGTGGCCCAGGTAGACCACGGCCATGCCGCCCCGGCCGATGGGACGCTCAAGCCGATATTTCCCCAGGCGGCGCCCGTTCAGGTCGTACACGGCGCGGTCAGCTTTCGGTGGGCAGTAATCAGCGGTTGTTGAGGTTGTAGAAAGCGGCGCGGCCGGGATACACGGCATTGCCGCCCAGCTCCTGCTCGATGCGCAACAGCTGGTTGTACTTCGCCGTGCGCTCGCCCCGGGCCGGGGCGCCCGTCTTGATCTGGCCACAGTTCAGGGCGACCGCCAGGTCGGCAATGGTCGTGTCCTCCGTCTCGCCCGACCGGTGGGAGAGGACCGCCGTCCAGCCCGCCCGCTGCGCGGTCTGCACGGCCTCGACGGCTTCGCTCAGGCTGCCGATCTGGTTGACCTTGGTCAGCAGACTGTTGGCGGCCTGCTCCGCGATCGCCCGCCGCACGCGCACCGGGTTGGTGACCAGGAAGTCGTCGCCGACCAGTTGCACGCGCTGGCCCACCCGGGCGGTCAGCGCCTGCCAGCCCGCCCAGTCGTCTTCGGCCATGCCGTCTTCCAGCGAGATGATCGGGTATTTGGCGATCCAGGCGGCCCAGAAGTCAACCATCTCGCCACTGCTGAGGCTACGGCCTTCCTTGGGCAGGTGGTATTGGCCGTCGCTATACAGCTCGGTGATCGCCGGGTCCAGGGCGATCGCGATCTCGGTCCCCGGCTGGTAGCCGGCACTCTCGATGGCGGCCAGGATCACCTCGATCGCCTCTTCATTGGAGTGGAGCGAGGGGGCATAGCCGCCCTCGTCGCCGATGCCGGTGTTATAGCCCCGCCCGGCGAGCACCTTCTTCAGCGCGTGATAGACCTCGACCCCCCAGCGCAGCCCCTCGCGGAAGCTCCCCGCCCCCACCGGCATGACCATGAACTCCTGGAAGTCGGTCGAGTTGGCTGCGTGCTTGCCGCCGTTCAGGATGTTGAACATCGGCACGGGCAGGGTGCGGGCGGCCATGCCGCCGACATAGCGGTACAGGGGCACCCCCAGCGAGGCCGCGGCCGCGTGCGCCACGGCCAGCGACACGCCGAGGATGGCATTGGCGCCCAGCTGGCCCTTGTTCGGCGTGCCGTCGAGCGCCACCAGCCAGGCATCGAGGCCCATCTGGTCGCGGGCGTCCCGGCCGATCAGCGGCGGGGCGATCGTCGCGGTCACGTGCTCGACCGCAGTCCGCACCCCTTTGCCGCCATAGCGCTGCTTATCGCCGTCGCGCAGCTCGACCGCTTCGTGCGCCCCGGTCGAGGCGCCGGACGGGACGATGGCCCGCCCACGAGCACCGTCGTCGAGGCGAATCTCGACCTCGATCGTCGGGTTGCCGCGGGAGTCGAGTACTTCGCGGGCCTGGACCTCGGCAATTGTCGCGCGCCTGGTCATGCTGGGGGCTCCTCCTGTGGCCGGCGGGTGGCGCCGGGTCTCGTTGGGGTTACAGTCCAATTTCGGCGTAATATACCCTATCCGGCCGTCTATTTCAAGCAGCCCGCAGGCCCGCGGAGGGCCGGCCGGCCCCGCGCCTTGACAGCGGCCCGGCCCATGTGCTATCACTCGGTAGCACCCAACGACGATGCCGATTCGGAACGAGGCCAGCTATGGGCGAAATATCCGTCGACCCGGGGCCGCCCGCCCCGCCGCCCGCCCCCACCGCCGCGCCCACGGCCCAGGCCGCCGCGGCCGGGCAGCGGTTGCTGGCCCGCCACTTGCGGGTGGCGGTCGCCGAGTCCTGTACCGGTGGGCTCCTGGGGCATTGGTTGACGGAGGTGCCGGGATCGTCCGCCTGGTTTCTGGGCGGCGTGATCGCTTATGCTTATGAGGTCAAGACCGGCCTGCTCGGCGTGCCGGACGCGCTGCTGGCGGCCCACGGCGCGGTCAGCGCCGAGTGCGTGATCGCCATGGCCGACGGGGTGCGCCGCTTGCTCGGCAGCGACCTGGCCCTGGCGATCACCGGGATCGCCGGGCCGGGCGGCGCGACGCCGACCAAGCCGGTCGGCACGGTCTATGTGGCGCTGGCGGACGGCCAGGCCACCCGGGTCGCCCACTACGTCTGGCCCGGCAACCGGACCGCGAATAAAGAGGCCTCCGCCCGGGCCGCATTGGCCCTGCTGTTGGAATGGCTGGAAAGAGGATAAACGCTTGTATCAGAAGACGGCGCTCGCAAACGGCTTACGGATCGTGACGGCGACCATCCCGCACATCCGCTCGGCGAGCATGTTGATTTACTACAAGGTCGGCGCCCGGTACGAGGCTAAAGAGTTGGCCGGGATCAGTCACTATATCGAGCACATGCTCTTCAAAGGCACCTATAAACGCCAGACGCCGCAGGAGATCTCGGAAGCCATCGAGGGGGTCGGCGGCTCGCTCAACGCGCTGACCGACCGCGAGTACACAGCATACTCGGCCATCGTGCCCAGCCAGCACTTCGGCCGCGCCCTCGACGTGCTGACCGATATGCTCGGCAACTCCCGGTTTGACCCGCAAGAGGTCGAGCGCGAGCGCTCGGTGATCATCGAAGAGATCAACGGCACCCTCGACTCGCCGCCGGACCTGGTGAACGAGGCGATCGACGCCGTCATGTGGGGCGATCAACCGATCGGCCGGCCGGTCGCCGGGACGCGGGAAACCGTCGGCCAGATCAGCCGCGACCAGATGCTCGCCTACCTGCAGGACCACTATCTGCCCCGCGCCACCGTCGTCAGCGTGGCCGGCAATCTGGAGCACGACCAGATCGTGGAGGCCGTGCGCGCCACGCTGGGAACCTTACCCGATACCCCCCTGGCGGCGCCCTACACGCCCGCCCACACCGACCAGGCCGCGCCCCGAGTGCAGCTCGTCTCGAAAGAGACCGAGCAGACACAGATCTGCATCGGCATCCCGGCGCTTTCGTACACCGATCCCGACCGCTACATCCAGCAGATGCTCGACGGCATCCTCGGCGGCGGCATGAGCAGCCGCCTCTTCGTCGAGATCCGCGAGAAGCGCGCCCTGGCCTACACGGTCGCGTCCTTCATTGAAAGCCTGCACGACGTGGGCGGCCTGATCCTCTATGCCGGCGTAGACAACGAGCGGGTCGCCAGCTGTATCCAGGCGATGCTCCATGAGCTCGATCGCTTACGCCAGGCCCCGCCCCCCGCCGAGGAACTGGCCAAGGTGAAGGAATATTACAAAGGCAACTTGCTGCTGGCCCTGGAAAGCAGCCGCGCGGTCGCCAGTTGGGGGGGCCGCCAGGAGCTGTTGCTCGACGCGATCGACACCGTCGACGAGGTCATCGAGCGCATCGACGCGGTGACTCCGGCCGAGGTACAGGCGCTGGCCGGCCGCCTCTTCCGCGATTCGCGGCTTAATCTGGCCCTGGTCGGGCCCTTCCCGGATGCCGAACCCTACCACAAGCTGCTCACGCTCGCCTGACGCGGCGCGCCCGGGCAGCGGACCGGAGCACATCATATGGAGATCCGCACCCTCGGGGAAGCCGACGCCGCCGCCTACTGGGAGTTGCGCCTGCAAGGCCTGCAGGCGCATCCGGAGGCCTTCGGCTCCTCATATGAGGAGTCGGTCACCCGCCCGCTGAGCCACATCGTCACCCGGCTGCGCGATCAGCAGGACACACCCGGCTACTTCACGCTCGGCGCCTTCGCGGACGGGTTGATCGGCATCGTGACCCTGGTGCGCGAAGAGGGGCTCAAGACACGCCACAAGGCCACGATCGTCGGCATGTACGTGGCGCCCGCCGCCCGCGTCCAGGGCGTGGGCCGCGCCCTGCTCGCCGAGGCCCTCCGCCGCGCCCGCCAGGTCCCGGGGCTGGAGCAGGTCCACTTGAGCGTCGTAACCACCAACACCCCAGCGCTCACACTCTACCAGTCGCTCGGCTTCGTGCCCTACGGCCGCGAGCCGCGCGCCCTCAAGCTCGGCGATCGCTACTTCGACGAGGAGCTGATGATTCTGCATCTCCCGTAGGCGCGGTGATCTGGCGGTTTCCTGTATCCCCACCAGGGAGGAGGCCAAGCATGGGCCTGCTATCTGACTTTTTTCTCGCCACGGAAGCAGAGGTGCAGAGTTGTAGCTACGAGGATATCGACACCCACTTCCCCGTTCTCCAGTATAAAAACCTTGACCCAGTTGTGCTGCTTAGTTTAGAAGGAATCCTGCTGGGTACAGATCTCCGCCCTGGCACAGGGGGGGTGAATCTATCGTTAGCCCGGGATTTTGGCCAGGAAGGACCCTGGATCTATCCCGTCCGACCCACACTGGTCGCAGCCCTCAGCACCCTGACATCACCCCGCCTTGAAGAAGTGGCGGCTGCGTGGGCGAAGACAGAAGAGTTTGCCCGGGCTAGCGATCCAACCTCGGGGCTGACAGAATTGCTGCAAGAACTGTCCGCTTTTGTACGCCAGACAGCCGCGCAGGGCAAGCGGCTGTATGTGAAGTACGTCGTCTGATCGTGACACACGCTTTCCACAATGCGGACAGTAAATGGCACTTAAGTTCGCACCCGGATCGATGAACCGCACCCCCCGGTGTGGTAACTGCATTCACCTCTTCGGCTTCCGGGACAAAACGTGCATAGAACCGCCGCGCCCGCTCTTGCGCCGCCGCCACCGGCACATAGCTCGGCTCTGTGGGCAGCAAAAAGATCCAGTTCTCTGACATGCACCAACCTCCCAGACTTGGCCTAGTGCCGGATCAAGGCAGCCATTGGGGAATGAGGAGTGAGCACCCCCAGGTGCGAACGGGTCGCGCCCCGCCGTTCGCACCTGGGGGTGCTCACTCCTCGGTACCGAACCCCACCAAGTCACCGGAACCGGCACTAGGCGTCTCGGCGCTGCCGGGCCGTCTCCTCAGCGTCGCCGGTGGGGTCACTGCGCGACGAAGCGCACGAGCTGGCCCGGGGCCAGGAGAGCCGGCGGGGTGCGGTGCGCGTCCCATAACACAGCCGGGGTCTGGCCCAGCAGGTGCCAGCCGCCGGGCGTCGCCAGGGGGTAGATCCCCGTCTGGTGGCCGGCAATGGCCACGCTGCCCGGCGGGACGCGCGGGCGGGGCGTCGCCCGGCGCGGGATGACGAGCGCCGGCGGCAGCGGGCCCAGGTAGGCGAAGCCCGGGGCAAAGCCGAGCATAAATACGCGATAGAGCGTCCCGCTGTGCAAGGCGATGACCTCCGCCGGGGTCAGCCCCTGCCGGGCGGCCACCTCGGCCAGGTCCGGGCCGCCCACGCCGCCATAACCGACCGGGATTTCGACCACGGCCGCCGTAGGTTCGCCAGCGGCGGGGGCGGGATCAGACTCCAGGAGGGCGGTCAGGTGGGCGGCCGCTTCGTCATAGGTCAGCAGCCCTGGGTCGTAGGGCACCAGGAGGCTGCTGTAGGCCGGCACCGGCACCCCCCAGGCCGGGTCGCCGCCCGCCCGCCGGCCCCGCAACACAGCCGCCAGGGCATGCACCCGGGCGTTGAGCGCCACGTCGATCGCCTCCCCGAACACGACCAGCACGGCGCTGTCGCCCAAGGGACGGAGCAGTCCTGAGTTGAAAGTGCTGAGTTGAAAGTCCGGGGTCATGAAATGGCGGGCCCGGGCAGGGCGGCGATCGTGATGCCGGCGGCTTCCAGGGCCGAACGCACGGCCTGGGCGTAGGCGGGGGCGCCAGGGGTGTCGCCGTGGATGCAGAGGGTATCGGCGTGGACGGGGACGAGGGTGCCGTCGTAGGCGCGCACCTGGCCGTGCTGCACGATGCTCAGGGCTTGTGCCGCGGCGGCCGCGGGATCGGGGAGGATCGCGCCCGGCAGCCGACGGGCGCGCAGCGTGCCGTCGGCCTCGTAGGCGCGGTCGGCAAAGGCCTCGGCGGCGACGGGCAGCCCGAGTGTACGGCCGGCGTCGAGCAGGCGGGAGCCCGCCAGCCCCACCAGGATCAGGGTGGGGGCGAAGCTGTGGACGGCGCGGGCGATGGCCGCCGCCAGCGCATAGTCGCCCGCCGCCCGGTTATAGAGCGCCCCATGCGGCTTGACGTGGCGCAATCGCGTCCCCTGCGCCTGGGCAAAGGCGGCCAGGGCGCCGATCTGGTAGAGCACCGCGGCTTCGAGCTCCGGCGCGGTCAGGTCGAGTGCGCGCCGGCCAAAGCCCTGCAGGTCGGGGTAGCCCGGGTGCGCCCCCAGCGCCACGCCCTGGGCCTGGGCCAGCGCCACGGTGCGCGCCATGACCCCCGGATCGCCGGCGTGGAAGCCACAGGCAATATTGGCCGAGGTGACCAGGGGCAGCAACGCCGCGTCCTGCCCCAGCACCCAGGCGCCGAAGCTTTCGCCCATGTCGCAATTGAGGTCGATCTGCATATTTGCAGTGCTAACTTTTCATCTTCTTCAGCTTCTTCGATCCATCCGTCTTCAGGATGCGGCGGATGGTGTACTTGCCTAGCGGCGTGCCGGGTTTGGCCGTATAGGTTTGCGGCAAGTCGACATGGATCTCCTTCATCGTGATGAGCGCGGCCTCAAACACGGCCTTATCCGGCATGCCGCCGCCATGCTGATCAAAGATCTTGTCGTCCGCATCTACCGTAAAGGTCCCGTTGCTTCCGGAGCCGCCGAAGAAGAAGGTGGTGAGCTGCGCGTCGTTCGTGATTTCGGGGTGGGCGGTGCGGAAGGCGGGCTTCAAGTCGGCCAGCGTGATGTTGCACGTGTTCACCCCAAAGGTTTCCAGGATCGTCTCGTGGACATAGTCGGACTTGCCGTCGGCCTTGAGGTCGGGGCCGACCTTGTAGGAGTAGATACTCGGGAGATCCCTTTCGCCTTCGGTTTCTTGCTGGGTGATCGTCGTCGGGATATTTTCCTTCTTGCCGAAGGTCCAGTTATAGGTCAGCACCGTGGCATGATCCGCGAGACGCTGCACCTCTAATTTCACCGTCACGGCCGATTTCCCATCCCAGGCCGCGTCGACAAAGAACGGCAAGTTGCCCGAGTTCAGCCCGGCGATGGTCTTGCTGGCCGCCCCTGTAGCGGAGTCGAACTTCCCCCCCGCCCCCGTAAAGACCAACTGGAACAGCGTCGGGTCCGCATGGTTGAAGACATCGTTGAAGAGCACCTCTTCGCCCGGGAGCGAGCGGGGCTGGTGATCAAAGGGCACAACGTAATTTTCTGTCGGATTGGCCACGGCGGGGGCATTCTCCGGGGGCCGATCCAGCGTGGCCGTCGTACCGGCGGGGGTGCTCCCAGGTACGTCCCGCTGCAGCACGGGTTGGGGGTCGGGCCGCGCGCGGGTTGAAGACTCGGCGGTGTCGAGGCGCGTCAGGTGGCGCTGGACGGCCCGGTTGCCATACGTCTGTTGCACACGCTGCAGCACCGCCGCGCGCACAGAAGCGTTCCCCCGGCCCTGGATGTCCGCGGGATCCAGCAGACTGGCAGCATAGGCGACGGCGGGCGGTAGATTGATGCTCTCTGCGGCCCGGGCGCTGCTGCCGGTCACCGGGTCGTGCTGCGTCCTCGCGCGCGGCGCGGCGGGACGATGCTCCGGCTCGTTTTCCATCTGCGGAATCCCCCTATCTCCGGGCGGCGTGCGGATCGAAGCGCGCTTCACACGGCGCGATCGACGCGCCGCTGAGGCGCAGGGTCGCCCGCACGCGCACCGCCACCGGCAGATGGGGCAGCGACCAGCGCGTGGGGACATCCCCCCCGGACGGCGGCACCTGCGGATCGAAGCGCAACTGGATCGGGGTTTCGATGCGCAGGGCCGCCCCCGGGGCGATCGTCGCAGTGTGCGGCCGGACGGCAACGTTGTAGGCCGGCTGGATCACCGGCAGCGCACCGTCGTCGGCCTGGACCGCCAGGTCAAAGCTGGAAAATGGGCGATAGAATTGGATCTCGACCGGCTGGGTGCCGGGGTTCCGCACAGCGAAAGCCAGGCCGATATCCCCATCCACGGTCGGGGTCAGATGCAACGCGCATGTTAGCTCCGCATCAGCCATCGGGGCCTCTCTTCCGCCTGGTAGGCGTCGAACGTGATCGCAGCCCACTGGACACCTGTGCTATGATCAATGCAACGGATCTGCCACTGGTTACTATACGGAGGGATAGGGTTAGGTTCGTCCCCCAACCCCTCG
>DATGEF010000182.1:0-4073 GCA_035310405.1 Chloroflexia bacterium
GATGTCCCCCACGCCCAGAGCCAGGCCGCCACGATCCAGGATAACTCGAATGTCGTCGGCCTGACCGCCGGGCTGATTTTACAGCTGATGCAGTCGGCACCGGGGCCACAAGATTCCGCTGAGCGCCAGAATCTGGCCCAGACCGAAAGCGCGATTCGCAGTCTGGACACGGATCTCGTCGCCCTCCAGCAGGAGCTCAGCGCCGCGGCCTCCACGCCGGATCGCATCAGCCAGCGCACCGCGGCGGTGCGCAAAGATGTCCAGGATCTGCAAGGCCTGACGAGCCAGTTCCAAGAGATGAACTCCTATGTGCTGGCCGCGCCCTTTTATGGCCAGGCCCAGAATATCGGCGGCAAGCCCACTTTCATCAATTTCTACACCCCCGGGGTCATCGCGCTCCTGCTCCAGCATATCGCCGTCACGCTCGGCGCGCTCTCGATGGTCCGCGAGCGCCTGCTCGGCTCGATCGAGCTCTTCCGCGTCTCGCCGATCACGCCGGGCGAGATCCTGACCGGCAAGTACATCGGCTTCGGCCTCTTCCTGGCCCTGCTGGCCGGCGCCCTCATCACTCTCTCATACTTCGGCCTCGGCGTGCCCCTGCGCGGCGACTACCTTGGGCTGGCCGGGTCCCTGCTGCTGTTGATCTTTGCGTCGCTGGGCCTGGGCTTTGGCCTCTCGATGCTCTCTAAAACCGAGAGCCAGGCCGTCCAGCTGGCCATGCTGACGCTGCTGATGTCCGTTTTCTTCGGCGGCTTTTTCCTGCCGCTCAAGAGCTTTCTCCTGGCCGTGCAGGTCCTGTCCTATGCCCTCCCGGTCACGCCCGGTATCCTCAGCTTACAGGACATCATGCTCCGCGGCCGGCAGCCGGATCTCTTCGATCCCGTCCTGCTGGTGGGGCTGGGCGTGGTCTTCGCCGGCTTTAGCATGTGGCGCTTCAGCCGCGAGTTCCGACGGGGATAAGTCCGGCCGAGGGCAAAAAGCAAGGCCACCTCCTTGGCTGAGGTGGCCGTAAACGCGGAGGTTTCGTTGGCTAAACCTACGCTGTAATTATCATAGCAGGAATTAGGCGACTTGTCAATAGGATTCTCTGTTTTTGCTCTAAATTTGCTCTGCAATAGAACCGCGGGCCTTAGCCGCCGGCGAGCGGGGGGAAGATGGCGATTTCATCGCCCGGGCGGGGCAGGTAATCGAGCGTGGCGCGCTGCCCGTTGACGAAGATATGCTGGATGGCGTGCTCAGGCAGGCCGAGCGGCGCCACGGCGCGGCGCAGGTCTTGCCCCTCGGCCAAGGGCAGCGGAAAAGGGTGGCCATAGGGGATCCCCGGCTGGTAGTGGGCCAGCGTCGCGAAAAGCTTCACCTGGATTTCGGCCACCGTCCTGGGCTCCTTCCTCTGTTGCGGGTTGTTCTGCTACGGGTTGCCCGGTGTCCATTACCACGGCTGAATTGTATCCCGGGGCCCGCCCGCCCGTCAAGAGGGCGCCGCGGGGAGCGACGGCGGGGGCACGGTCAGCGATCGCTGGCCGGCCGGCCGCAGCGGGGCGAGGTGCTTGGCCAGGTTCTGGAGGGCGCTATGTTGCAGCGCCTTGATCGCGCCCTCGCTGCGGCCCAGGATCTCGGCGATTTCCGCGTTGCGCAGGCCGCCACCGAAGCGTAAGGCGATGACCTGCGCCTGGAGATCGGTCAACCGGCTCAGGGCCGCGCGCAGGTGCCCGCGCATTTCGCTGGCTTCGGCCCAGGTCGCCGGATCGCCCGACTCCGCGACCAGCAGATCCGCCAACGGATCGAGCGCGACCTGGTTCTGCCGGCGCCGTTGGTGGATCACGTCGATCATTTGATTGTAGGTGATCCGATACAGCCAGGCGGCAAAGCTCGTGCCCTGCCACTGAAAGGTCGTGATCGACTCGATCATGCGCAGCATGACCATGCCGACGATATCCTCGGCCTCTTCCGGATTCTCGATTTTGAACAGCACATAGCGGTACAGCCGGTCAAAATACCGGTCGTACAACCAGCCGATCGCCGCCGGGTCGCCGCAGCGCGCCTGATCGACCCGCACGCGCTCCTCGTCGTCCTGCACGGTGCATCCCTCCCGCAAGTGAACAGATAGAGTGGGATAAGGACTGCCCCAGGTACGGGCGGGAAAAAAGACCGGGATACGATCCACCCCGCAGGATCCGAGCGCTTGAGCCTTATGATAGGCGATCGGGGGGCGGCGGACAATGGCCTATAGGTCCCGGATCGCGGCCTGCGGCCGAAAAGGCACCCGGTACTTTCGGGCTAGATTCTACGGGGGACTTACCCTCGTCCAACTATTGAGCTATAATAAGTGGAGTGCGTGTGGTGGCGCAGGGTATTTCGGTCCCTGATATTCTTGCAGAATATCCACGCCTGCAGCCTGACGATATTCGAGCTGCCCTCCTATACGCCGCTACGGAAAACAACGTGCGCATCCGGCCCACGCACTTTCTCTGAACACGGTACCACTCTCTGCCAAGCACCTGGCGAATCCACGATACTCCGGCCCCCCGGCCGGTAAAGCGATCGATCCCCGTTGCGCGCAATTATGGTATGATAGCGACGTTCGCGACTGAAAGCGGAACTCTCGCCTCATTAGATTTGGAAAGGAACCTATGAACCGATCTTTGTGCCCGGCCGCCAATCCCTGGTGGGCCGGCCGACCCTTACCGATCCTGGCCCTGTTGATGGGGCTGGCCCTTTTAGTTATCCCTGCGGCCGGCGGGCTGGGCGCCCGGGCGACGGAGGGCCGCGCGGCCCGCAGCACCACGGGCGTGCCGCAGCCCGACCATGTCGTCGTCGTCATGGAAGAAAACCATGCCTATGGCGAGATCATCGGGGCGGCGGCGGCGCCCTATATCAACGGCCTGGCCCAGCAGGGCGCGCTGTTTACCGATTCCCACGGCGTGGAGCACCCCAGCCAGCCTAACTACCTGGACCTGTTCTCCGGCGGCAACCAGGGCGTGACCGATGACTCCTGCCCCCACACCTTTGCCACGGCCAACCTGGGCAGTGAGCTGATCGGCGCCGGCCTGGCGTTTACCGGCTACTCGGAAGATCTGCCGGCGCCCGGCTCGACCCTCTGCACTTCCGGCGCCTACGCCCGCAAGCATAGCCCCTGGATCAACTTCACCAACGTGCCGACGAGCACCAACCTGCCCTTTAGCAACTGGCCGGCCGATTACACGACGCTCCCGGCAATTAGCGTCGTCGTCCCCAACCTCAACGACGACATGCATGACGGCACGATCGCCCAAGGCGACACCTGGCTGCAACTGCACCTCAACAGCTATGTGCAATGGGCGGCCACCCACAACAGCCTGCTGATCGTGCAGTGGGACGAAGACGATTATTCGACCTTGAACCATATCCCGACCTTTTTCGATGGCCCGATGGTCGTGCCTGGCCAATATCCGGAGACGATCAACCACTACAATATCCTGCGCACGCTGGAGGACATGTACAACCTGCCCTATGCCGGTCAGAGCGCGAGCGCCAGCCCGATCACGGATGTCTGGACGAGTGGCATCGCGACCCTGACGCCCACCAGCCTGCCGAGTAGTACCCCCCCGGCGTCGGCTACGCCGGTGCCCCCCACGTCCGTGCCGCCCTCCGCGACGCCCTGCACGGCGGGCGTGTTCAGCGATGTCCACCCGACCGATTATTTCTACACGCCGGTGCAATACCTGGTCAGCCATGGGGTCGTCTCCGGCTATGGCGATTGCACTTTTCGGCCCTACAACAACACGACGCGCAGCCAGTTGGCCAAGATTGTGGTGCTCGGCTTCGCCATCCCGATCACCACCCCCACCGGCGGCAACTATACCTTCGCCGATGTGCCGCCGAGCTTTGCCTTCTACCCCGTCATCGAAACCGCGGCCGCTGGCACCCTCGTCTCGGGCTACAGTTGCGGCGGGCCGAACGAGCCGTGCGACAGCGCCAACCGGCCCTATTTCCGGCCCTATGCCGACGTGACGCGCGGCCAGCTGTCCAAGATCACGGTGGTGGCCGCCAGCTGGGCGTTGCAGGCCCCGCCGGCTGGGACGTTTGCCGATGTG
>DATGEF010000183.1:0-2886 GCA_035310405.1 Chloroflexia bacterium
AGGAAGGGCTCCTGCGGCAGGTAGCCGGTGCGGGCGGCGCGCGCGGCCGGCGGAATCGCGGCCAGGGGCCGGCCGTCGAGTTGCACCTGGCCGGTCTCGACCGGGAAGAGGCCGAGCAGGGCGCGGGCCAGGGCGCTCTTGCCCGCGCCCACCGTCCCGGTCACGGCGAGCAGCGTGCCGGCCGGGAGATCCAGGCAGATATTGTGCAGGGCGGGCTGGGCCGCCCCGGGATAGCGGAAGGTCACGTGCTCGAAGCGGACGGCGATAGGACCGCCCGGGCCGCCGGGCGCGGCGGGCGCGGTGGGCGGCTCGACGAGCTGGCTCGGGCGGAACGAAGCGAGGGCCGGCTGCCCCGCCATCGGCAGCGGGGGCGCCAGCAGCGGGCGCAGCCGGGCGTAGGCTGCGGCCCCGCTCTGGATGGAGTTCACCATCTGCGGGATGCGAAAGCCGCGGCCCACGAAGCGCAGGTAGAGCTGCAGGTAGGCGACAAAGCTGCCGGCGGTCAGCGCCCCGGCCACGACCCGCAGGCCGCCCTGCCAGATCAGCAGCACCACACCCGCGACGATCAACCCGCTGTAGACGGCTTGCAGGGCACTGCGCAGGCGGGCGCTGCGCAGGTTCGCCTCGCGGAGCGCCGCCGATTGCCCGGTCACCTGGGCGATGGCCGCCGGGGCGCGCCCGAACAGGCGCAACACCCGCACCCCGCTGAGCTGTTCCTGCAGAGCCACGGTGAGGCCGGCGTTCGCCTCACGGGCCGCCCGGGTGCGGCCCGTGACCCAGCGCCCGGTGGCGTAGCCCAGGCCCAGGGCCAGCGGGGTGGGCAGCAAGACCAGCCCGGTCAGGCCGGCATCATAGACCGCCATCGCCACGATGAGCGAGAGGGAAAAGAGCAGGGTGTCCCAGGTCTCGACCGTCAATTCGCCGATGGCCGTGCCGAGCACCTGCACATCGCCGATGACGCGGGCCATGAGGTCGCCGATGGGGGTCCGGCGCAAGTCGGCCAGGGGCTGGGCCAGGATGCCGCGCAGGGCGTCGGCCCGCACGCTCATGCTGATCCGCGCGTTGGCGGTCATCAGCCACCAGCGCTTCAGCATGCGCGGGCCCTCGCTGAGCAGGTTGCCCCCGAGATAGGCCAGCGCGGCCCAGCCCACGGCGGCGGCCGTCGTCTGCCCCTGATAGAGGGCCAGCACGGCGTCGATGGCCCGCCCGAGCAGGATGGCGGGCAGGACGATGGCGGTGTTCATGACGATCCCGGCCAGCGACCCGAGTACCAGCTCGCCGCCGACCTGCCGGAAGTACGGGCGCAGCGCCCAGAGATAGCCGGTCACCGGGTCACCCCGCCGCCTGGGGGCCGGGGCCCTCGCCGGCCGGCGCGCCAGCCAGCAGCTTCTCGAACGCGGCGCAGGCGCCGACGATGCAGGCCACGTCCGCGTCGTCGAGCACCGCCATGTGCCGCGCCACGACGTTGTGGAAATGCCGGTGGGCGGTATCGGCGAGCGCCCGCCCGGGAGCAGTCAACGCCAGGCGGACCTTGCGCCGGTCGTCGGCATCGGCGCCGCGCACCAGGTAGCCCTGCGCGACGAGGGTTTCACTGGTGCGGGAGACGGTCGGGAGATGCAGCTTCATGCGCTCGGCCACCTCGCCGATGGTGTAATCGTGGTGGCGCAGGGTGTGGAGGATGCCGAGCTGCATTTCCGTCAGCGCGTAGGTCGCGGCCAGCTCCTGCCGGGCATCAGCCCATAATTGCCGGAACAACGCGGGCAGGAGGTGCATCAAGCACTCGGCCGCCTGATCCGCGGTCAACGCGGGGCCGAGCGGGGCCGGGCCGGCCGGCCCGGGGCGGGGGGCGTCCATGGGTCTTCTCCGATTTCATACACAGTGTTCAATATTATCGTCGTTAATATATAACGTTGATATATAATAACACAGCTGGTCGCCGGTTGTCAAGGCCCCGGCGGCTTGCGCCCACGCCTGCTTTGTGCTAGAGTGATCCCTGGAAGTAACCGCCCGGTCACCGGCGTCGCGGCGCAAGAGGTCCAGTGGGCCGGGGCTAAACGCACCAGGTGAGTGAGGGCCGCCGGGATGAGTGAGCCACCGGCCAGCCGGCCTTATATGCCGGAGTATGGGATCGCGGCCGCCCCAGACGGCCAGGGCCTGCTGCCCTGGAGTTGGGCGGCCGCGCGCCTGGAGGCCGGCCACAATTATTGGGTGGCGACCGTCCGCCCGGAGGGGCGCCCCCACGTCATGGCCGTCTGGGGCGTCTGGCTGGCCGATGCGTTCTACTTCAGCACCGGGGCGCGCAGCCGCAAAGCGCAGAACCTGGCCGAGAATGCCGCCTGTGTCGTCTGCACCGAAAACGCCGACGAGGCCGTCATCGTCGAGGGCCAGGCGACGATCCTCGCCCCCGGTCCCAGCCGGGACCGCGTCGGGGAAGTCTACCAGGCGAAGTACCAGACGGGCTGGCCGCCCGATTCCCCGGTCTATGTGGTGCGCCCCGACCGCGTTTTCGGGTTCATTGAGCATGATGGTGCGTTCACGGGCACAGCCACCCGCTGGAGCTTCCCCGATCCGGCGCCCTGATCCCGGATATGGGGATAGAGGAAACCGGAGACCCGGCGGCTGAAGCCGCGGCAACGAACGGGCCAAGCCCGCCTCCGCGGGCTGACGGGCGGGCGCGGGGTCCTACCATACCTCCCCGCCCCCGGGGCCGCGATCCCGGACTGTAGGAGCGGGCTCTGTCCCGCGATGCCGCCTCAGGATGCGCTCGCCGGTAGCCGGCGTAGACGGGCGTGGCCGGTGGCGCCGCGGCTTGCGCTGCTGGCGACCGGGTGTAGACATAAATATTAGCAAAGATAGCAAGGAATTTGTCATTCTGAGCGCAGCGAA
>DATGEF010000184.1:0-4742 GCA_035310405.1 Chloroflexia bacterium
GCCGTCGTAGCCCCGCGTCACCGCGACCGCATCGTTGATTTCCACGAGCCAGTCATTTTCGAGACTGCGCAGCCCATCGAGCGTCGCCTGGGCGCTGAACGAATTACCATAAGCCACTACAATCAGATCTTTCATCGGTTGTCTCCTTACTTCCCGGCGGCGCATCTAGTCTAAGTAATGTGTATCGTGGTCCAGGGCCGCGCTGCCGGGAAAAAGGCCCCGAGACGATATTGGGTTGCACCTTGTCGGTCGCTCGTTGCTATTGTTGCTATTGTAGGGGGGATGGATCGCGCTGTCGTGAGAGATTCCACTCATTTTGCGCGGTCTAGGGATAGGGGATCATAAGGAAAGGCGACGAGCAGGCAGCGATTCGCGTGCCGGGAGGTGGATTATCACTTTGGGCAGGCGATGTTGAGCTTACGCTACAGCTCACAGAAGATGGGAGGTGAAGCTGGAGGAGTTGGGCGCGATCGGTTGCCTATTCCTGAAAGGTGGCGCTGTAATAGAGGCCCGCGCCTTGCTCAATCGGGCGATCCCGCCGCCCCGCCGATCTCCTTGCTGGCCTCGGAGATAAGTTGGGTCGTCACGTATTCCCGGACCACCGCTTGCAGGGTGAAACTGCCCGCCTGCGGGCCGCGCTCGATCAGCGAGCGGCGGCGCAAGGCCCCCAGCCCTTCCAGCACTTGGACGCGAGATATGGGTGGAACGAGCTTAGCATACAAGTCTTCTAAGGTCGCCGGCTCGCGCAGGGTGGCCAACCCCACGAGGATACCCTGCTCGATCGGGGACAGCCGGTTGAATTGCGCGGCGAGCAGGCCGCGCACCGCGCCAAAAATGACCGCGTCCTGTTCTAGAAAGAGGGCCAGATCGCCATTAAACAAATTCACAATGGTGTGCGCGACGATATTCAGCGCCAGGGGATTGCCGGCGTAGGCGTCGATCAGCCGCGCGCGGTCCGGCGCCGCGCCCTGCACCCCTTTGTCGGCCAGCAAGGCGGCGCAAGCGTCCACGTCGAGCCGGGCGAGGCGCAAGGCGCGCACGGGGGAGTGGCTGCCCTCCTGGGCCAGCAGGTCGCCCGGTTTCTCGCGGCTGGTGAGCAATACACAACTGGGGTGGTTGGTGTCGGCCACTTGGCGTAGCAAGCGGCCAAAGCTCTCATAGCTGGACCGCAGCCGGCCCGTCTCGTCGCCTTCCTCTAGCGCCGACTCCAGGTTATCCAACACCAGCAGGACGCGGGCGCCACGCAATTGTTCCAGTAGGAAGCTAAGGCGCTGCTCGTCGCTCGCCGGCAGTTGCCCACGCGCCTGGGGCGCCAGCGCCTGGACGAGGTCATCGAGCAGCGCGTCGCCGGTGGGCAGATCGCGCAGGGAGCGCCAGATGACCACCGCGAACTGCGCGGCCACCTGACGCGTCAGGTGGATCGCCAGCGCGGACTTGCCGATGCCTCCCAGGCCTAGTACGCTCACTACCCGGCAGCGATCCTGGACCAGCCACTCCGTCAGCAGCGCCAGTTCCCACGCGCGCCCATAGAAGGCGGGGATAACCGGGGCGCGGCTCCAATCCAGGCGGGGGCCGGCGGCCTCCGCCGTGAGTTCCTGGGGCGGGTGCGCCCGATCGCTCACGGTCGCATCCGCTTGCGATTCCAGGGGCGTGGAGGGCGGCGCAGGAGTAGGAAGCTCTTGCGGGGCGCGCGGCGGAGCCGCGACCGCGGCCACTCCGGCGACGAGACTGCCGATTTGGTCGATCGGCAACTGGCTCCCCAACTCCCACATCGCCGCATACGTGTCGGCGCCGAGAATCGCGCGGGCCTCGGCCAACTCAGTGGTTTGCAGGACGTGGTCAAGCGGGCGCATGGGAGTGCCCATCTGCGCCCGCAGCGCCGCTGCCGCCGCCAGAATCTGGACCGCCAGATCGATGACGCCCCACTGCGCCACCAGCCCGGCCAGGCCCTCCAGCGTGATCGCGACCATCAGGCGCGGGCCCAGGGCCGCCACCAGCCGCAGGGCCTCGGCCAGGGCCTGGTAGGCCGCCGCGGCGTCTCCTTGTGCTTGGAGAATATGCCCCTGGGTAATCAAGACCTCTCCCAGACTCGAATCGGCCTCAAGTGTGCGAAACAAAGCGATGCTTTCGCCGATTAGGGCCGTTGCCTGTGGCAGATCCTGGTCGAGATAGGCCGCTAGGGCGAGATTGTTCAGCAAAAAGCCGATCGCCCATTGCAACCCCAACTCGCGACACAGAACCAGACTTTGCTCACAGTACCGTCGCACCTGCTCAGCATCGGCCTGGTCTCGCGCGACATCGCCCAGCCCCATCAACCCCACGGCGATCCCCTCGCGCTCGCCAAGCTCGCGGTGGAGTTGTAAGCATTCCTCGAACAGAGCAATGGCCCGCGCAAACTGGCCCTGCTCCCGAAGCACCAGGGCCAGCTCGTAGAGCGAATTACCCAGCCCGCCGCTGCTGACGCTGCCCCGATCGCCCAGGGCGTGATGCCGGGCCACGGCGTCTTCCCGGCGCGCGGTCGCGCGCCGGTAATCCCCAGAGGCGCGTGCCTGGCGCGCCTCTGGAACGAGCAGTTGCGTGTCGTCCTCCGTCTCGCCCAGCGCCCGGCGTAGCTCCCTGCTCTGGTCGAAGAGTTGCATAGCTCGCGCATAATCGTGCTGGTCGGAAGCCAGCCAGGCCGCCGTATGAGCAGCGCGCGCCCGCACGGCGATGGCACTGCTGTCCGGAGTGTCGTCCAGGGTTTGGGCGTCCCGCGCCAGCAAGTCTTCGAGCCAGACACGCCCCTCGGTGTAGTACCCGCGGCGCTGCCAAAACCTGCGGAGGGCCACGCCGAGGCGGAGGCCGAGCGTGAGGTCGCCGCCCGCGCGGGACCATTGCAAAGCGGCGCGCATATTGTCGCGCTCGCGATCCAGTTGGGCGATTGCCGCGTCGGCCGCCGGGCTATCCCAGAGGGCCGCAGTCGCTTCGGCCAGGGCCAGGTAGTAGCCGGCGTGAGCGCGTTGCAGTGTCGCTGTCTCACCGCGCTCGGCCAGCTTCTCCAGGGCGTACTCGCGGATCGGTTCGAGCAGGACAAAGCGCGGGTGGGCCTCAGCTACATTGTCTAGCGCCGTCACGGGCGCGCCACTGCCGGGAGCCGTCCGCCCGGCGCCTGCGCGCGCGCGCACGAGCGATTTGTCTACCAGCGTCTCCAGCCCCCGGCGCGTCGCCCCAGCCACCTCCGCGGCGGCCTCCGGCGCCCACCCGCCGCGGAAGACAGCCATCCGGCTAAAGAGCGCGTGTTCGTCCGCGGCCAGCAGGTCCCAGGAGTGGTCGAACACCGCGCGCAGGCTGCGATGCCGCGCCGGCACATCTCGCAAGGTCGTCGCCAGCGCGGCGAGGTTCGCCCGGATCTGCTGTTCGATCTCGGCGATCGGCAGATTCCGCACGCCCGCCGCCGCCAGTTCAATCGCCAGCGGCAGCCCCGCCACCTGCTGGCAGATGCGCCCCACCGCCAGGAGCGTTGCCTTCGTCACTGCAAACCCCGGCTGAACCTGGGCGGCGCGCTGCAGGAACAACTGCACGGCGCTGTACCCCGCCCACTCCGCCAGATTTGGGGGCGCCCCGCCTCCGCGCCAGGTGTCCGCTGGAGGGGCTGGGGGATAGGTCAAGCCTTCGACGTCGAACAGCCATTCGGCTTGCAGGTTCAGGCGCTCGCGCGAGGTGATCAGGACCGTGACACGCGGGGCGCGCTCCAGGATGGCGACGACCAGATCGGCGCCCGCCAGCAAGCGGTCGAAGTTGTCCAGGACCAGCAGCAGGCGCCGGTCGCGCAGATACCCCAGCAGATAGGTAGCAGGATCCTGTTGCCCGGCGAAGGAGAGTCCGAGCGCTTCGCCGATAGCCGACACGATCTGATCGGGACTGCCCACGGAAGCGAGGGCGACAAAAACGACCCCGTCCGGGAACTGCCCGGTTTGGCCCTCGGCCACCGCGATCGCCAGGCGGGTCTTGCCGCCGCCGCCGGGGCCGAGCAGCGTCAGCAGCCGGCAGGTTGGATCGCCGAGGAGGGCCGCTATCGTGGCGAGTTCGGCGGCGCGGCCCACAAACGGGGTGGGCTGGAAGGGGAGCGCCGCCCCGGTGGTGCCGGCCCCCCCTTGTGAGGCCAGGGGGGGCGATGGCTGGGGCAGCAACGAGGCCAGCCAGTCCTCGTCGAGCAGGACCTTCTGATGGGCCGCGCGCCAGAGCGCGCGCCCCGCTTCGGCCTCGCGCCCGGCCGGGAAGGCCCCTTGTTTGACGGCCAGCGCAATGAACTGCTTGAGGTGGTCGGCCTTGGGATACTTGTTGCCGGCCTCCCAGTCGCCCACCGCGCGCCGCGAAACGCCCAGGAAGCCGGCGAGTTCGGCCTGTGTCAACTCCAGCGTACTGCGCAGGCTCAGCATGACCTGCCCGAAGGCGTAGTCGCGATCGCCGTAGGAGACCTCCTCCATGCCGGCCGCCTTTCCGGGGGACCCGTCCCCAGCGCACGGATGGGAACTGACGGGAACTGATCTGGCCCTAATATGGCGCCTGATGTCCGCTGACTTGCCCCATCGCGATCATTATACTGCGAATTAGGACGGAATATCTATAGCATATCAGGAGGGGTCACCGATGAGATCCGTTGATGCTTTAACCAATCAGGAGCACCGGGTGCTGGCGCTGGTCGCCCTGGGGCGGCGCAATGCCAAGATCGCCCAGGAGCTATGCATTAGCGAACGCACCGT
>DATGEF010000185.1:0-4605 GCA_035310405.1 Chloroflexia bacterium
CGGCCGCCGGCCAGCGCGTTTGGAGGCCGCCGGATCTCGGCCCGCCGGAGCGAATAGCGTAACCGCCCTCGCCCCAGCCCAGGTTCTAGACTCTGTACACCCCATCCCTCCGTCTTAGGCCGCACCTTCCAGAGCTAGGGCACGGCGCCGGTTGCAGTTGGCCGCAAGCATATTCAGAACACCCCAGAGCTAGGGCACGGCGCCGGTTGCAGTTGGCCGCAAGCATATTCAGAACACCCTCAGGGACGGAGCGGGCCCGGTTCGGGAGCGTGTTCACCCATCTGACGGGCTCTGCAGATACTGATCGTAACTTTGCGCATCT
The DNA here is from genome assembly GCA_035310405.1 of Chloroflexia bacterium. Lineage (GTDB taxonomy): Bacteria > Chloroflexota > Chloroflexia > QHBQ01 > JAICKM01 > JAICKM01. The sequence goes on from DATGEF010000185.1 coordinate 323, forward strand.
TAAGGAGGAGCAGATGATTAACAGACGTTCCTGGCACGAGGCCACCCGCAGCCCGCGGCGCCATTGGCGCTACTGGGCCGTGGCCGGCTTGCTGGTCTTGCTGGTGCTCGGCGGGATCAGCAGCGCGGCTAACGCGGCCCTCCCCGGCGCCGCCGGTGGGAACCCGCCCGCCGCGCAGGCCCCGGCCGCCGTCGACACCAAGCCGGAGGTCGTCGATTGCAGTCAGATCGCCGCCTACCACCTCGACATGCAGATGAACCTCCACGCCGCCGCCATCCTGGCCGCCTGCGGCCAGGCCAAGCCGGCCGTCAGCGGGGCCAGCGGCGCCCCCGGGGCCCCCGGCCCTGGCGCCAGCCTGAGCCGCGGCCTCAGCCCGGCCCTCGGCGCCGGCGATGTCGATACGATCCTGCCCGATGGCACCTACCCCCACGTCACCCAGAGCGAGTCCTTCGTCTGGGCGCACGGTAGCACCGTCGTCGCCAATTACAATGACTCGCGCACCGCGAGCGGCTGCTACTCTGGGCTCTCCTATTCGCTCGATAGCGGGGCCACCTGGCAGCACAACGGCCAGCCCTTGTGCAGTGGCCATGGCACCAACTTCGGCGACCCCATCGTCGTCTGGGACAACCTGCATACTCACTGGGTCGCGGGTGACCTGGCCACCGGCTGCGGGGGCCAGGGGGTGGGCCTGTGGACCTCCCCGGACGGCATCACCTGGACGGCCGGCGCCTGCGCGGCCAACGCCAGCCAGGGCGACCGGGAGTCGATGTATGTCGACAACAACCCGGCCAGTCCGAACTATGGCACCATGTTCGTTTCCTACGCCAACTATGCCAACGCCGGGCCGCCGATCACGGTGGTGCGCTCGACGGACGGGGGGACCACCTGGTCGACGCCGCTCAACCTGGCGCTGCCGAGCGGGGTCAGCTTCCTGCGCAATGTGCAGGACAGCGGCGGTCCCAACGGCACCTTCTATATCGCGGCGATGAACGAAAACAATGGGGCGCTCAACCCGCGCACGAATTACTTCTACCGCTCGACGGACGGGGGGGCAACCTGGTCGGCGCCGATCGCGATGGGGGGCTCCTTCCCGGCGCCGGGGGTGGCGACGAGCGGCTACTTCGCCTTGTTCTTCCCGACGATCTGGCGCTATGAAGGCTGGGGCCAGCCGGCGGGGGGCCCGAGCGGGGTGGTGCATTACGCCTTCACCGAGCACGGCACGGGCAACGACCCGGGGGATGTCTATTACACGCGCTCCAGCGACGACGGGCTGACCTGGTCGACACCGCTGAAGATGAACACCGACACGACGACGAACGGCAACTGGCAGCCGTCGGTGGCGGTGACGGCGGGGGGCGCGGTGCTGGTGAGTTGGTACGACGGGCGCAACGGCACGAGCGCGAGTTGCGGCAGCCCGGGGACGACGACGGCCTGCTACGAACGGTGGGGGCGGGTGTCGTTGGACAACGGGGTGACCTGGCAGGCCGACGCGAGCATGAGCAGCGCGGTCAGCGGGCTGCCGGCCCAGCCGGACGCGTCGGTGCAGACGGTGTATGAAGGGGATTACGACTACTCGAGCACAGACGGGACGAACGCCTACAGTTGCTGGAACGATGGGCGGAATGTGATCAGCGGCAACGCCCAGCAGGACGTCTACTGCGACCGGGTGCCGTTGATCCAGGGGACGCCGACGCCGACGGTGACGGGCACGCCGCCGACGGCGACGCAGACCCGCACGCCCACCCAGACCCCCCCCGCCGCCAACACGGCGACCGCGACCCCCACCGTGAACCCCTGCTTGAACTATACGATCGCCACGGCGACGGGCGCGACGCTCGTGCCCGGGGTGACGGACTCGGGCAACCACTGCGACGACTGTAACACGCAGATTACCCTGCCCTTCCCCGTACCGCTCTATGACCAGACCTACTCGACGGCCTTCGTCGATTCCAACGGCAATCTGGGCTTCGGGAACGCGGACGATACCTTCACCAATACCTGCCTGCCCGATGCCCTGGCGAACTATGCGATCTTCCCGCACTGGGACGACCTGTGTACCGGCCCCTGCGGCGCGAGCACCTGCACCGCCTGTGGGGTCTTCACCTCGACGAGTGGCAGCGCGCCCAACCGCATCTTCAATATCGAGTGGCGCGCGAACTACTACAACACCAATACCGCGCTGAACTTCGAGGTCCGGCTCTACGAAAACTCGCCGACCAAACAGTTCGACATCATCTACGCCACGGTGCCGAACAGTGGCAGCAGCGCGACGGTGGGCGTGCAGAGGGGCACCGGCAGCCTCTTCACCTCGTTTGAGTGCAACACGGGCGGGCTCAGCGCGGGGCTCAAACTGACCTTCACCCAGCCGCCGTGCGCCACCGCCACGCCGACCGGCTCGCCGACCAACACCGCGACCGCCACCGCGACGAACACGGCGACCGCGACGAACACGGCGACCGCGACGAACACGCCGGCCGTGACGAACACGCCCACGCGGACGGCGACCAATACCGCGACGCCCATCCCGCCGACGCAGACCCCCGGCGGGCCGACGGCCACCCCGGTGCCGCCCACGGTCCCGCCGACGCAGACCCCCGGCGGGCCGACGGCCACCCCGGTGCCGCCCACGGCGACGGTGCGCCCGACGAACACGGTCGCGCCCAGCGCGACCCCTTGCACGCTCAGCTTCACCGACGTGCATGTGACCGACTACTTCTACACGCCGGTGCTCTATCTCGCCTGCCACGGCGTGGTCAGCGGCTACGCCGATGGCACCTTCCGGCCCTATAACAATACGACCCGCAGCCAGATGGTCAAGATCGTCGTGCTCGGCTATAACAAGCCGATTGTCACGCCGGCCGCCGGCAACTACACCTTCACCGACGTGCCGACGAGCAATCCCTTCTTCGCCGTCATCGAAACGGCGGCGGCCGACGCCATCGTGAGTGGCTACAACTGCGGCGGGCCCAATGAGCCGTGCGACAACGCCAACCGGCCGTACTTCCGGCCCTACAACAATGTCACGCGCGGCCAGTTGAGCAAGATCGACGTCGTGGCTGCCGGCTGGGGGCTGCGCAACCCGGTGACCGGCAGCTTCGAGGACGTGCTCCCGGGCACGGCCTTCTATGATTTCGTGGAGACAGCCTACTGCCACGGAGTGATCTCGGGCTACACCTGCGGCGGGCCGGGCGAGCCGTGCGACGGCACGAACCGGCCGTACTTCCGCCAATACAACCAGGCCACCCGCGGCCAGATCGCTAAGATCGTCTACCTGTCGATCACCAGTGGTGTGATCTGCGGGCCGGCGACCGCCCCGTAGCGTTCTCCCGTCCCGCGCCGCGGCGCGGGACCTAGCGCAGAGCCGCGAGCGATTTTCGCTCGCGGCTCTGTTTTTGTCCCGCCCGTTCACGAACGAGCAGCTTGGACTAGTTTACGATACCTGGGGCGGTCCCGCCTACGGGCCGGCTGCCGGTCCGCTACAAACGGTGGTACTGGTGATCGCTCCGTACTCGATTTTGGCGATCTGGCCGCGGGTCGCGGCGTTGTATTGGCGGAAGTACGGCCGGTTCGTGCCGTCGCAGGGCTCGCCGGCCCCCCCACAGCTGTAGCCCGAGATGATCCCGTGACAATAGGCGGTTTCGACGAAGGTGTAGAACGCCGTGCCCGGCAACACGTCCTCGAACGTGCCTGGCGCGGGAGGGTTCACCAGTGGATAGCCGGCGCCGACGACGACGATCTTGCTCAGTTGGCCGCGCGTGACATTGGTGTAGGGCCGGAAGTAGGGGCGGTTGGCGTTGTCGCACGGCTCATTGGGCCCGCCACAGGCATAGCCGCTGACGATCTGGTGCGCCGCCGCGGTTTCGATCACGGCGAAGAAGGGATTGGACGGTGGCACATCGGCGAAGGTGTAGTTGCCCGCGGCCGGCGTCTGGATCGGGATGCCGAAACCGAGCACGACGATCTTGACCATCTGGGCACGCGTTGTATTGTTATACGGGCGGAAGCTGAAGGTGCCGTCGCCATTGCTGTAGCCGCTGATCACGCCGTGGCAGGCCAGATACAGCACCGGTGTATAGAAGTAGTCCGTCACATGCACGTCGGTGAAGCTTAAGCTGCACGGGGTCGCGCTCGGTCCGGCCGTGCTGGTCGCGGCCGGCGTGGTGGTGCCGGCCGTCGCCGTGCTCCCCGCCGTGGCGGTGCGGGGAGGGGTATTAACGGCCGTGACGCTGGGCGCCGTGGTGGCGGTGGCACTCGGGCCGCTGGTGGGCGTGCCGGTGGCGGTG
>DATGEF010000186.1:0-4214 GCA_035310405.1 Chloroflexia bacterium
CCCCCGACCCCCGTCAACGCTTGACTTCTCCTACCCTGTATGATAAAATTCTTTTCAGAAGATATTGAAATTTCGGGCGGCCCGGTGCGGGAGCGGCCGCCCAGGAAAAGGTGGTGGAACCATGGCTCTAACAATCGCCGAAGTAGAAGACCGGTTTGTCAACGACTGGGGCGACCTGGTCACGGTCTGGGGGCTGAACAAAACGATGGGGCAGATCCATGCCCTGCTCTACATCACGGGCGAGCCGCTGACCGCCGACGAGATCATGGAGCGGCTGAACATCAGCCGCGGCAACGTCAGCATGAACCTGCGGGCCCTGATGAGCTGGGGCGTCGTGCATCGCCAGCACCGCAAGGGCGACCGCAAGCAGTATTTCGTGGCCGAAGAAGACCCCTGGCGCTGGTTCAAGAATGTGGTCCGCGAGCGGCGCAAGCGGGAAGTCGAGCCGGTGATCGAGGCGTTTTCCGATACCCTGGCCCTGCTCCCGTCCCCATCCAGCGCCAATGGCCAGCACGCGAGTGGCCCGGGAACCCCGGCCGACACCGCCCGGCTGCGCGCCCGCCTGGAGCAGATGCGCGATTTCGTCGAGGTTTTCAACCGCGGCATCGACATGTTCCTGCGCTTCAACCGGGAGGACTTCAACGAGCTGATGGAGCTGCTGGCCGCCACCCAGGACCCCGGCAGCGACCTCGCCCGGCTGGCCCTGGACCGCAAGTAGCGTTACCCGTTCGCAAAGAAAATGGCAAGCGGCCTAAAGCAGGAGGGGTCCGGATGACGAGCGTGCGGGCCGCGGAGATCAGGGTGCAGGGGCGGCCCGGCCGCTATTGGCGCGCCGGGGACGTGGCCGCCCGGCCCGTGCTGCTGCTGCACGGCGGGCTGGGCGACGCCGCGCTGCACTGGCAGCGGAATCTGGCCGGCCTGGGCCGCGACTTCGCCGTGCTGGCGCCCGACCTGCCCGGCTTTGGCCGGACGGCGGCGCTTCCCCACCCCAGCTATCCGGCCTATGGCGAGTGGGTCGCCGCCTTCTGCGACGCGGCCGGCGCCGGCCCGGACCTGACTGTCGTCGGAAACTCCATGGGCGGGGCGGTGGCCCGGGTCTTCGCCGCCGCCTACCCGGCGCGCGTCGCCCGGCTGGTGCTGGTCGACGGCGGGCAGCCCTTCAGCTTGCCGGGCGCCATCCGCTGGGTGCTGGGCGTGCCGCCCCTGCGGGCGCTGCTGCTGGCCCTCGCCCGCCGGCAGGCGTGCTCGCCGGCGGCCCTGCACCGCTATGTCGCCGACCCGGCGCGGCTGACACCCAGCCAGCGCGCCCGCATGCGCCGCGGCATCCGGGCCTACATCCGCGTGCAGCGCCAGATCCTGGCCGCGCCCCCGGTGCCCGCCGCCGCCCTGGAGGTCCGGTGCCCGGTGCTGGTCGTCTGGGGCGCCCAGGATGGCCTGGGGTCGCCCGCCTCCGGCCGCCGGCTGGCCGCCGAGCTAGGCGCGGCCCTGACGATCGTCGACGGCGCCGGGCACCTGCCGATGCTGGAGCAGCCGGCCGCCTTCGGCGGCGCGGTGCGCGGCTTTGTCGCCGCTACCGCCGGCGGAACGGCTGTAGAAGGCGGCTGAGGTCCCGGCGGTTCATCGTCACCCGGCGGATCGCCACGTCGATCGGGAAGAGCAGGAGCGCCAGGGTGAGCAGGAGCGGCCAGGCCGGCACCCGCGCCGGCAAGGACGCGCCCACGGGGGGGGCCACCCCGGGGGTCGCCAGATCGAGGGTCTGTCCGCCGCTTGTCGTCGCGACACCGCGGAGCAGGTCCAGGCCCGCGTCGGGCGCGGAGTCCAGCCGGTACTCGGCGGCATAGGGCACCACCAGGCTTGTCGTGCCGGTGGCCACCGGACTGCCGTCGACGGCGGTCTGGCGGACCTGCACCTGGTACGCGCCGGGCACATCGGCCGCCCAGCTGCCCGCATAATGGCCCGGCGCGGTCTCCGCGAGAGCGATATCGGTCAGGCTCCCGTCCGGGGCCGTGACGTGGATATGGGTCGGCAGGCTGGTGCGCGGCGCCCCGGCGGGGTCGCTGGCGTCGACCGTGATCTGGGCCCGCCCGTCCGCCGCCGTGATATTGCTTTCGAGTCCGCTCGTGCTGTGCTGCGGCAGGGTCCAGCCCACCAACTGGGCGGCGAATTGCGGGAATTGCGGCCAGCGGATCCAGTCCGTGGCCCAGCGGCCCTTCATATCCGAGGTCCAGGCCACGCTGCGGCCGAGCCCGTACTGCCAACCGGCGAGCAAGGGATCGCCACTCGCCGTCGCCAGCAGCAGCTCGGCGGTTGCGCGGGGGGTCGTGCTATTGTAGCCGCGCAACGCCGGCAGGTGCGCCGTATCGATATCTTTGAAGATCGGGCCGGCGCGGGCGAGCACCGGGCTGGTGGGCGCCTCGATGAGGTAGGAGCCGGTGGCCAGCACGGTTTCCTTCAGGAAGAACTGCGGGACGTCGGCTTCGTTGTCGGCCGCGTAATACCGGCCCCCTCCCTGCCGAGCCAGGTTCACCAGCAGGTCCGACGAGCCGGTGCCGGCGGCGATGGTCGAGAGCGTGATGTTGTGCGCGTGCATCTCGGTCAGCAGCGCGTCATAATCGGTCTGCTGCGACCAGCCGTCGCTCAACAGGATCATGTGCTTGACCTTGGCGTCGCTCGCCTCCAGCGCATCGGTAGCCGCCCGCAGCCCGGCGAATATATTGGTGTTGCCGCCCGCGGTGATCCCGGCAATCATACCGTTCAAGTCCGCCAGGTGGGAGAGGGGTTGCAGGGGCACGATGGCGCGCGACAGGTCGTCGAAGGCGATCACACCGAGCCGGTCGGTCGGCGCGAGCGTAGTGGCCGCCTTCAAGATGGCCTCTTTGGCGATATCGACCTTGGCCACGCCCGATTCCTGCAGATTCGCCGAGCGGAACGCGCCGCTGTTGCCGCAATGGCAGCGGCCCATGCTGCCCGACTTGTCGACGACCATAGCCAGCGCCACATCCGCCGCGCGCTGCGTGCTGCGCACATCCATGCTCACGGGCAGCGCCGCTTCGATCGGGGTGTTGAGGTAGCCCCCGGCCCCGTACGACGATTCGCCGCCGAGCATCACCAGGCCGCGGCCCAGGTCGCGCACATAGGCCTGCAGGGCTTGCATCGTATCGTCGCCGAGCGTGGTGGCCGAGACATTGGCCAGGACGATACTGTCATAGGCCGCCAGGCCGGTCAGGGTATGCGCCAGGGCGGCGGGCGCGATCACGCTGGAGTCGACATGGGCGGCGGCCAGCGCCACCCGCAAGGGCTCGCCGTCGTCCGGCTGCCCGGCGACGATCAAGACGTGCGGGGGACTCTGCACCACGCTGACGCCGCTGGCCTCGTTGTTTTGCGTCCAGCGATCGTCCACGGCGGCGATGCGGGCGCGATAGGTATGGAAGCCTTCGGCCTGCGCCGTCACCGGAAAGGTAAAGGTGTTCCCGCCGCGCTGGAGCGTCACGTCCCGGGTCGCCAGCAGGCGATCATCCTCGAACAGGCTGAGCGCGGCCCCCTCGGCGGCCGTGCTGGTCACCCGGACCGTCACCTCGAACGCCTGGTCCACGGGGATGCTGCCCGGCAAGGCGACCGACTCCACGGCCACTTCGTGCGCGGCGCCGGCATGGAGCGGCACCACGCTGATGGGCACCCCCGCGGCCCCCGCCTGGGTGGCGGCGACCTGCGCCTGGCCGGTCGTCTCCCGGCCGTCACTCAACAGGACGAGGCGCCGGGCGCCGCCGGCGGGTAAGAGCCCCAGGCCGAGCCGGATCGCACCGCCGATATCCGTGGCGCCGCCGGCGCTCGGCGCCGGGAAGGGCAGCACGGGGCCGGCGGCGCCGAGCGGCCGGGCGACCACGGCCTGGCCGGCGAAGAGCACTACCGCTGTGCGATCGTCCGGCCGGGCGGCAGCCACGGCGCTTTGCACATAGGCATGTGCCGCGTCGCGATCGGCGGCGCTCACACTATCGGACACGTCGACGAGATAGACGGTACTGGTCGGGCCGGCGCTCTGGACCAGCTGCAGACCGGCCAGGGCCAGCAGCACGCAGCTCAGGACGGCGGCCCGCGCGATCGCGCTCAGCCGGGAGCGCCAGCGCTCGGCGCCGGCGCGGGCCACGCCTAGCGCGACCCGCCGGCGGCGCACCGTCTGCCCTTCCCAGAGCCCCAGCACGATCAGCGGCGGCAGC
>DATGEF010000187.1:0-7985 GCA_035310405.1 Chloroflexia bacterium
CGCGGCCTTGGGGCGCGAGGCCATCGACAAGGCGGTGCGCAGCCAGAACCCGATCGATATCGCGCCCGGCGCCTACGATGTCATCCTCGAAGAATACGCCATGGGCGAGATGCTCCAGTACCTCAGCTATATCGGCATGGGCGCCCTGGCGCTCCAGGAAGGCCGCTCGTTTATGCGCCTGGGCGAACAGATCACCGGCGCCAATATCACCATTTATGATGATGGTGCCGATCCACGCTGCCTGCCCATGCCCTTCGACTTTGAAGGCGTGCCCAAACAACGCGTCGAGATTATTCAAAACGGGGTGGCCAAGGCCGTCGTCTACGACACCTATACCGCGGGGCGCGCGCCCGGGAAAACCAGCACGGGGCACGGCCTGCCCGCCCCCAACACCTTTGGCCCGCTACCCCTCAATCTGATCCTGGCCCCCGGCCCCACTCCCAAGGCCGACCTGATCCGGGGCGTCAAACGGGGGCTCTGGGTCACCCGTTTTCATTATGTCAACATTGTCCATCCTTTGCAGACGGTCCTTACGGGGATGACCCGCGACGGCACCTTCCTGATCGAGGATGGGGTGATCACCCGGCCGGTGAAAAACCTCCGCTTCACCCAGAGCGTGCTCGCCGCCCTGAGCCAGGCGGAGCTGGCCAATACCCTGAAGCTGCAAAAGGGCTTCCTGGGCGGTATCCTGGTCCCGGCCGCCCGGATCGCCGGCTTCAACTTCAGCAGCGCCACGGATTTTTAGCGGGTTGCCCATCTGGTCAGGTTTGGGGCGGGTGGCCCATCCGGTCACGTTTTGGTTAGGCCAACCACTGTACAAGCAGTCGAAAACGTACTACAATATCTAATACAGGCGTTGAGTCACAGTCCCCGCATGCTGTATAAAGGAGTTGGGTTATGGCGGTCAAGGATGGCGCGGTGAAATTCAAGTTTAACCCGACCCAGGATGGGATTACCAAGCCCGAGGTGCTCGGGCGGCTGGAGTCCCAGATTATGCAGGTGGTCTGGCAGATGCACCGGGCCACCGCCTCGGATGTCCACCATGAGCTCCAGGCCAGCCGCCAGCGCGAGAACAAAGACATCGCCTACACCACCGTGATGACCACCATGAGCCGGCTCTACGATAAGAATATCCTGAGCCGCCGCAAGGTCGGGATGAGCTTCGTCTATACCGCCGCCCTGGACCAGGAAGCCTTCATCAACCTGGTCGTGAAGAATGTGATGGATAGCCTGGTCAGCGAGTTCGACGGTCCGGTCTTTCGCTACTTTGTGGACTATATCGCGCAGGACGAAGCCCGGCGTACCGCCCTGACCGCCGCCCTGGCCGGCCCGGCTCCCGGCCCCAAGAGCCCGCGGTAGATCTCCGGCAACAACCAGGCGCTTGTGGTATAATGGCGGCAGCTATTTTTGCCGCTTTATCGTCTCGCGGCCCGGGGCTGCCCTGCCGGCACGCGACCGGGGCCGGCACTATTCATCCCGCGCCATATCGTAAGATATCCTGGGAGGGCAATGATGTTGAATTACACGGGCACTGGCCGGGTAGACTACGAAGATGTCCTGCGCGCCATCGGCCACTTTATCGACGAGCATAACTTCAAAGAAGTGTGTATCATCGAGCTGGAAGAGGGCATTCTCGTACGGGGGCTGGTCTACACCGCCAATCGCCAGGGCTTCCGCACGATCAGTGAAGCCTACCTGTTCACTAATGAAGATATTGACCACATTCTGGAAGAAGCTTATCAACGGCGGGGCAAGCCGCACGGTAAGCCCGTGCCCTCCGGCCAGGCCGGCCCGGGGCCGCAGCCGCGGCGCGGCCTCTTCGGGAGTAGCAAGTGACTAGACCACAGCCCCTCACGGGGCGTGGCTTTCGCGCTGCAAGAATCTGTAAGGATCTGACCGCCCAAGCGTGAAGAAAATTCTAGCCGGCGTCGCTATCAGCGCCGTGTGTCTGTATCTGGTGCTGCGTGGCGTCCATTGGGGGGACATCCCCTCGTATCTGGCGTATATGAATCTGGGCTTGCTGGCGCTCGCCATGCTGGGCATGGTGGGCGCCTATGCTTGTATGGCCTGGCGCTGGCGCTATCTGCTCGCCCCCCTCATCGCGGGGCCGCCCCCGAGCTTCGCCGCCCTCTTCGGCACCACGATGACCGGTTACTTTTTTAACACCTTTTTTCCCGCCCGGGCCGGCGACCTGATGCGCGCCCATCTGATGAGCCAGCGCACCGGCCTGAGCCGCACGACGATCCTGGCGACGGTGGTCATCGAGAAACTGTTCGACGGCGTGGCCTTGCTCATCTTGCTCGTGGTCGGCATCCCGGCCCTCCAGATCGGCGGGGGCGGGGCGGTGCAGCTCGGCGTGGCGGCTGTCGTCGTCCTCGCGCTGGCCCTGGGCGGCCTGCTGCTCTTCCGCTGGCAAGCCGATCGCCTCGTCGCCCTGACCGCCCGCCTCGTCGACCTGCTGCCGCTGCCGGAGCGGATTGGCAGTCTGGCGGTGCGCCTGGTGCATATGTTCAGCGCGGGGCTGCAAGTCTTCGCTACTCCCGGCCCGCTGATCCGCAGCGCCGCTATTTCGCTACTGGTCTGGATCGTGGCCGCCGGCATGTTCTGGGCCGCCCTGGCCTCGTTTTCCGACCCGGCCCTGATTCCGACCAATCTCTCGGCCCTCCTACTGATGACGGCCTTCGTGAACCTGGGGCTGTTGATCCCGGCCATGCCCGGCAATGTCGGCAACTACGAAGCCCTGATCGTCACGGCCTTTGTCCTTATTTTCCCCGCGCCGAACAAGGATAAAGTCGTCGCCTTCGCGCTCGTCTTCCACGCCGCTCAGCTGATCGCGACCCTCGTCGTCGGCGGCCTCGCCTTCTGGAGCCAGCACGTCTCCCTACGCGACGTCCGGGCCGACGCCGCGGAAGCCGTCGCCCGGGCACCCTCCGCCGCGGCCGCCGATCTCCGGGACCACATCCACCGCCCCGCCCGCGACGAAGCCGCCGAGCTCGGGATCGAAAAGCTCTAACTCAGGGCAGCGGCGTGACCTCCGGGTAGACCAGCCCCGCGCCGGTGTTCAGCAAGACCACCCGCTCCCCTGCCCGCAGCCAGCCGGACTCGCGGAGCTGGCGCACGGCCGGCAGCAGGGCAGCGCCCTCGGGGCAGACCCAGAGCCCGGCCCGCGCCAGCTCACCCAGGGCCTGGCGGATCGCGTCGTCGTCGACGGCCACGGCGGTGCCGTTCGTCTCGCGCAGCGCCCGCAGCATCAGGCTGCCCGCTAGCGGGCCCGGCACCCGCAGGCCCGCCGCCGCCGTGGCCGCCCCCGCCCAGAACGTCGTCGTCGCCGCGCCTGCCGCCCAGGCGCGCACCACCGGCGCGCAGCCCGTCGCCTGGACGGCCACCAGGCGGGGGAGCGGCGTATTGCCGTCGATCCAATCCAGGGCCCGCAACTCCTGAAAGGCCTTCCAGAGGCCGATCAGCCCCACCCCCCCGCCGGTCGGGTAGAGGATCACGTCGGGCGCCTGCCAGCCGAGCTGCTCGGCGATCTCCAGGCCGAGCGTCTTCTTGCCCTCCAGGCGATACGGCTCCTTGAACGTGCTGGCGTCATACCAGCCGGCATCGCGCACCCCGTCGGCGACCCAGGCGCCCGCGTCGCTGATCAGCCCGTCCACCAGGTGCAACCGCGCGCCATACAGCGCCACTTCCTGCTGGGTCAGGGCGGGTGCATCCCGCGGCATCGCCACCACCACCGGGAGCCCCGCCCGCGCCCCGTACGCCGCCCAAGCCGCCCCCGCGTTGCCCGCCGTCGGCAGGGCGACCGTGCCGGCGCCGAGCATCCGCGCCCGGGAAACGCCGACGGCGGCGCCCCGGGCTTTGAAGGTCCCGGTGGGGTTTTGCCCTTCGTCTTTCAGCCAGACATCCAGCCCCAGCTTGGCGCCCAGCCAGGCGAGCGGCAGCAGGGGTGTGGCCCCTTCCCCCAACGAGATCCGGTCGGCCGGGTCGGGCACCGGGAGCAGCTCCGCGTACCGCCAGAGCCCCGCATCCCACGACCGCCCGGTAATCCGCGCCCGCGGGACCTGGGCCGCCAGGGCCGCCATATCATAGCGGGCCAGTAAAATCCCGCCGCAGCTGCAGCGGTGCTGCTCCACCATGGCCGAGACCGTGTTCCGGCAATCGGCACACTCCAGGTATAACAGATAGCTCGGGTTGTCGCTCATCCGGGGTCTCCTCTGTAGCACGGCGCAGTAGGTTCGATATAGGTGCGCCGATCATCCTTGATCACCAGAGCACAAAATGGTACAATAGCCTGCGGTTTTAGACCCTGACCGGCCAATAGCGGCCCGGTCTGCACACGGTAAGCTAGGAAGACCACAAAATTCATGCGTAACACGTGCGCGGCTGCCCGTCTCGGACTCACCGGGGCCTTACTGCTGGTCCTGCTCCTGACCCTGGCCGCCTGTGGGCGGCCGGCGGGCCCCGGCCAGTCTGGTCCGACACCCACGGGCGCCCCTAGCCCGACACCGGCCGGCGCCGGTGCGACGCCCAGCCCCACGGCCAATCCCACCCCGTCCGATCCCTATAGTCTACTCGATCCCCTCAGCTTCTTCGACCCGAGCACCGGGGTCGAGCTCGTCAAAGCGGATCTCGTGGATCTCGACGGCCAGGAGCCGAAAAAGGTGCTGCTCACGATCAACGCCCCCCCGCTGATCAGCGGGACCAATGTGGTGCCCCTGGCCAATCTGAGCTACACCAACACCATGGCCACATTGGCGGTTCTTGGCTATGATACCACAGCCCACAAGTGGCAGATACTCAATCATACTCCGGACCCCGGCATCCCCGGCCGCGCCGCCCCGCTCCCCGCCAGCAGTCAGGGCCAGAACCTGCTGCGCATGAACCCGGCGTTGCCCATCCTTCAGCTCCGTACCGCCACGACGCCGACGCTGGGCAGCGGGGTGCCGAGTATCACCCTCAGCCTCTACAGCTGGCAGGACGGGACGATCCGCCCCCTGCACAAGCGCCCCGCGGGCGCCGCGGCCGACGAAGACGCCCGGTTCACCGGCGCGGCCGATGTACAACTGGTGGACATCGACAATGATGGCCGCGCCGAAGTCGTCGTCGACGACGGCAAGGCGACGACGATCTGGAAATGGGACGGCACGCGCTTTATTCCGCGCTGACGTCCCGTCCAGGCTCTGGAAAGCACAGCTACCCTATGTCCACGCAAGCACGTAGCCGGCCGGCGATCCTGCTGCCGGCCCTGCCCATCGAACGCTATCGCGGCATTGCCGCCGTTTTGCTGGCCGGCCTGCTCGTCATCGCCGCCCTCGCGCCCCTCAGCGACCGGCCCCTGCCCGCCGAGATGCTGCTGCCGCCTCCCTTCGACGGCCAGCCGGTCCTCTCGCCCAGCAGCGCGATCTTCGATTATCCGGCAGCCAGCCAGCGCGTCGTCGCCGAGCCCCCCCCGCATAACACCATCCTGCGCGAGCCCGGCTTGACCACGCGGGCCCTGCGGGCCATTGCCGCCCATATGCTCGTCGAAGACACGGGCCCGGGGACGAACCGCGATACGCCGTCCCCCGCCCATCCCGCCAGCGACGAGGTGCTGATGGGCGGGCCCGCCCGGTGGTCCAGCCTGGCCGAGTTCTTCACGATAACCGGCGATCCCTGGGCCGCGAACGGCATGGGCGTGGTCGAATCCCTGCGCGCCTCGGCCAGCGAGGGCCCGGAGCGCGATTTTCACCAGCGCAAAGCCCTGTACCTGTTCAACCTGGCGACCGACGGCCAGTCCAGCTCCGCCGCCTACCGCTATAATTGGGCCCTGCTCCAACTGGCGGTGGGCCATTACGGGCAGGCCGCGGCCGGCTTTAACCTGCTGGTCCAGCACTCGACCGATCAGCCCCAGGTGCGGTTCTTTTATGGGGTCGCACTGCTGCGGGCCGGCGAGCCCGCCGCCGCGGACCTGGCCTGGCAGCCGTTGACCGTGGGCCCGCCCACCGACTGGACCAACCCGGCGCTCGAAGGACGGGCCGACGCCCAGGCCGCCATAGGCAACGGACCCGCCGCCGTCGCCATCTACCAGCAGCTGCTGGGCAACGCGGGGAGCCTGGACTGGGGCATTTACGAGAAGCTGGTCCGCCTGGAGATCCTGCAGGGCGGCGCGCCGCGCGCGCTGGACACGATCGCCGATCTCCTGGTCCGTTTCCCGGACGAGCCCCGCCTGCACTATGATCAAGGTCGCCTGCTGCTGCTGCTGGGCCGGACGGGACCCGCGCTGGGTGCGTTCCAGGCAGCTATCCACCTCCAGGCCGACGACCCCGCCCTGCACGCCGGCTTTGCCGCCGCCCTCCTCGCCGCCGGCGATCCGCGCCAGGCGCTGGCCGAAAGCGACGCCGCCATTAAAGCCACGGGCGGCGATCCGGCCCAGGGCAACCTGAGTATTACCTATAGTAAGCTCGACAACACCGATCCCTATCAGCGCAGCGTCGGCCAGGCTCTCTTGAATGCCCACCTGGTGCGCGCACAGGCCCTGGCCCTGCAAGGCCAGCCGGACGCGGTGCGCCGCCTGGCCGGGCAGGTCGAAGCGCAGGGTGCCGGCGGCGACGTCGCCAAAGCGGCCTGGTTCCGCTATTACGCCGGCCTGTTATATGCGGCCGGCGGGCTCCCGGACGAGGCGCTTTCCCGCTTGCTGCCGGCCGGGGCCGGCCCCGCGCCCGGCCCCAGTCGCGGCACCCTGCTGCTGGCCTGGGTACGCAGCCTCCCGCCGGCCGCGGCCCGCGCCCAGCTGCCCACCGCCGTCAACGGCGACCCCGGCCTGCCAGCCGATGCCGCGACGGCGGCCGCCTATTTTGAGCTGGCCCGGAAGCTGGAAGCCAGTGGACCGGCAGCCGACGCCGCGCCCTTCTATCGGGCGGCGGCGGCCTGGGAAGCGGGCCAGGAAACGAATCGCCTGCAGCCCCTCGCCCCCGACGGCACCGAGCGGCCCATCCAGTTCCGCGCCGCCGAGGCCGATTACCTGCGCCGCCAGGCGGGGCCGGGCTCCCTCGCCGGCCTGCGCTACCAGCAGGTCCTCAACGTCGTGCCGGCGGACGCCGACGCGCACACCAATCGCGGCATCCTGCTCAATACCGCGGGCGATAGCTTACTGGCCCAGCGCGAGTTCGAGCTAGCCGCCCGGGTGGATCCCGCGAATGCCCTGGCCGCCCATAACCTCGGCGTCCTCGCCTTGCGCCAGGGGCCCGCCGACCTCGGCACCGCGCTCGCCGATCTCGCCCTCGCCCGGCAGGCCGCCGGCCCCGCCGCCCTCCAGTGGCGGAACGATCTCATCGCCGCGCCCCAGACCGGGGGCCTGCCGGGCCCCTGGCCGGCCCCGGACTACAGCACGCGCCTCCCCGCGCTGGCGGCCCTGGTCCTGCTCCTGCTGCACACCCTGATTCCGGCGCGCCGGGCCCGTCCGGCCGCCGACGATCTCCCGGACGCCGCCGCCTCCGGCCTGCTCGGCCGGCTGGGCGAGCGGCTCACGGTGCCGGTGCCCGCCATCGCCGTGCTGCCTGGCGCCATCCTGGTGGCCGGCCTCGCCTGGGCCTGGGCCCTCTCGGGCAACAGCCTGGCCCCCGCCCTCGCCCTGCTGCCGCTTACCCTACTGGCCGCCATTATTGCCATCGCCGCCCAGGAAGGGACCCACCGGCTGGCGGTCCGCTTCGAGCGGCAGCCCGGCACGGTGCAAACTGGGCTCTGGCCGCTGGGCCTGCTCCTCACTATTCTTGGGGCGCCGTTGGGTCTGCTCTATGGCTGGGTGGTCACCACCCGGGCGGGCGCGCAGCCGGGCCCGGCCGGCGATCACGCCCGCGCCCCGGAAGACGGCGCGGGCCCGCTGGACGGGGATCTGGCGCAGGCACTTGTCGTCCCGGCCGCCCCGCCCGCGGCCCCCCCGCGTCGCGGAGGGGCCGTCACCGCGCCCGCCCAACGGGCGGCGGTCGCCCGCACGCTGACGTCGGCCG
>DATGEF010000188.1:0-2271 GCA_035310405.1 Chloroflexia bacterium
CGCCAGTATAACCAGGCCACCCGTGGCCAGATCGCCAAGATCGTCTATCTCTCGATCACCGCGGGCGGTAGCTGTAGCGTGGCGGCGACGCCCACGCCGGGGCCGAGCATCTTCGGGCCGTAACGCGCGCCCTCGCTGACCACGGGGGGCAGTCATAGCCGACAGGGCGGCCAGCTTGAGCTGGCCGCCCTGTCGGCTGTAGCCCGATCTGGCTATCGGGGTGGGGCAGGCTCAGGGAGTCCCATTAATGCCGGAATAGTGTGTTTTATTAAGGGAGTCCCTGATCAGCGTGGCGTGAAGAGCGCCGCCAGGCCGTCGTCGAGGTAGAGCACGAGGAAGGCCCCGGCGCCTGCGGGCGCGATGCCGCTCGGGGTGCGTGGCTGCCCGCCGTGCTGGTAGACCCAGCGCCCGAGCTCCTTACCATGCGCGTCGTAGCGCACCACGGCCGGGCCATCCGCTTGCGTCACCAGGACGGTGCCGGCGGGGTCGCCGCTCAGGCGGTTGCCGTCGCGGGCGACGGACGCGCCCATCGGCCAGGCGGCCAGCGGCTGCCGGTCGGGGCCGAGGCTCTGCACCCGGCCGTTCTGAATATCGGCGACGAAGAGGACTCCCTGCGGCGACTCCCAGACGCTCGCCGGCTCGGAGAACTGGCCGGGGCCGGCGCCTTTCGTGCCCAGGGTCTGCACCAGGTGGCCATCCGGGCGCACCTCCAGCACGCGATTGTTGCCGGTATCGGCGACCCAGAAATTGCCGTCGCGGGCGGGGGCGATGCCCCGCGGGGAGAAACAGTCACAGAGGTGGGTGCGGCCGGCCGGCTTGCCCACCAGGTCGTAGGCCAGCAGGTCGGAGGTGGCCGCGTCGAGCACCTGCACCTGCGTGCCCTGCACGAGCAAGGCCGAGCCTTCCGCCAGCGGCTGGCCGCTCGCGTCCACCACCGGCCAGCTGGCGATCTCCTGGCTGGCCGGGCTGAACTTATGGACCTTGCTGTCGCCGCCGCTGAAGATGTAGAGATTGCCGGCGGCATCCGCCCCGGCGCCCCGCGGTTGCGGCAGCGCCGGGCTCCCTTCGCCCAGCAGCAGGCGTGGCGTGAGCACCGCCCCGGCGGGCGCCGCCGGCGCCGGGGCGGGCGGTGGCGCGCCGCCCCCGGGGCCCGATCCCCCCGTCCCGCCGTCCGACTCGGCGAGCGTCGGCCACGGTCCCGGCTGCGCCGGGTCGGGATATTGCCCCAGCACGGGCCAGAGGAAGGCCGCGGGGATGATGCTGGTCGGGCGGCCGGGCGGGGTCCAGGAGAGGTAGACGTGCCCGTACTGGGGCGCGGCGTTCAGATAGCGGAGCCGCAGGTCGTGCCAGCCCGCCACCAGGTCGCGCCCGGCCGTGATCGGCTGGTTTTCACCCGGGTTCACGATGATCTCGGCGCCGTCGACGCTCAGCTGCGAGGTGCTGATCTGCTCGGTAGTGAACGTATACAGGCCGGCCTGCGGCACGTAGAGCCGGCCCGTCCACTCGACGCTGTAGGGTAGGTTGAGCACCGGGCGATGGTAGAAGAAGGAGATGACCGGGTCGACCTGCGTGAGCCCGATCGGGCTGTCCGCACTGGCGCCCGCCCGGTAGACGCCGGTGAGGCCGTGCGGCACGACGCGCTCGGGATCGAACAGGCTGTCCGCGGGGATCGCCTGCGGGTCCTGGCCGGCCGCCGCCCAGCGCAAGGTAGCGACGCCCGCCGCGGTCGCCACGGTGTCCGTGGCGACCAGGCTGTGCAGGCCGATGCCCAGGGTCTGTGTGCCGCCCGGCGGCACGGCGAAGCCGTCGACCCGTAGTGCGTCCGGCTGCGGCGGGCCGGCGGGCTGCCAGGCGAAGTGGTAGATGGCGGCCTGGTCGACATGGACCGTGGCCGCTAGGCGGACGGTGCCGGGCTTGCCACCGGCGGTGGCCCAATCGAAGCGGAACTCCGGCAGGCGGCGCGTCTCGCGGGGGGCGGGCGCGCCGGGGTCGGAGAGGCGCGCCTGGACCCCGGCCAGGGCGGTCAGGTCGGCCGCCGGGATATGGATGGTGACCATCATCGGCCCCTCGCCGGTCGGGGTGCGCAGCTCATCGAAGGTGATGTGCGGGTAGAGGCGGGCCAGGTACGCGCGGTCGGCGACCAGCGCCGGCTCCAGGGCCAGGGTCACGTCACGCCCGTCGCCGGGCGGCAACGGCAGGGCCTGCAGGCCGGGCCAGAGGCGCGGCACGATGCCGGGGGCCAGGTAGGGGAGCGCGGGCGTCTTATCGACG
>DATGEF010000189.1:0-2505 GCA_035310405.1 Chloroflexia bacterium
CTGGAAATGGGCCAGGAAGCGGGCCAGGTGCAGGGCGATCTTGGCGGTGACGGCGGGGGAGCGGACGCCGGCGACGGCGAGGCGTTGATAGCGGGTCATCCACGCGGCGAGGCTATCGGGAACGAGCGCGAGGTCATCCACAGAGCGCCCATCCTTCCGTGAAGTGATTTAAGGCCGATCAGGCGCGTTGGCAAGTAGGGGGTCCAGCGTGGAGCGGGGCCGCCGGGTGCCAAACCACTACGCAGAAGGGCCATTCTATCTAGTGTTTTGTCCTTATTGTAGCACCCTTGTCCAGATCGTGAGCCAGGTCTCCGGATCCTGCGCCGAGATCCGCGCCGGTCCGATCCAAGCACCAGCGCAGAAATCACCGGGTGATTTCTGCGCTGGTGCCCCGGTGCGCCAGGGTGCCGCAGCTGCCCGCTGCGCCAAGTGGCCGCAGGTTGCGGCGCCCTGGGCCGGAGCACACCCCGGCCCGCACGCCGCTGCTATGGTTCCCACCGGGCGGCTGCGGCACCCTGGCTATTTTCCGTCTCGTGGATAGTCCCTTGCTGCCCTCCACCCTGCCTCACCAGGGGGTCCTGGCGCGGGCCACCTGCGCCGCGCTATTTGAGCTCGATCAGCAAGAGATGTGCTTCGGTGGACCCGGTGATCTCCGAGGTGTGCTCCACCGGGTCCAGGAACATCACCTGCCCCGCCTTCAGCCCGGCTTCCCGGCTCTGCCCATCGGGCGCGCCGAACCGGAACTGCCCGTCGCTCAGGGCCACCACCACCTGGGCCGGATGCACATGCAACTCCGTTTTGGCCCCTGGCGCTCCCCGCACCTCCAGCACGCGCACGCGGTCGTTTTCCAGCACGACTTTGTAAAAATCAGGGGCGACACTTACCGCATCTTTAGACATGGAACCCTCCTTGTTGTATGGCCCAGGAAATGGGCGCGATCCGATCGGCCGGCCCTCGACAATCGAGAGCATACTGGGGGTGGGGATTACCTGGTTGAGCCGGAAACCCGCCGCCGTGAGGAGTTGCCCGAACTCGGCCGCGGTGCGCTCCCGGCCCCGCACGATATTCAACATGACCAGATCCACGATCTTCGCCGCGTGCGGGGCATTCCCTGGCGCGATGACCGCGTCAATGATGAGCACCCGCCCCCCATCCGGGATCACGCGCCGGCAGCTTTGCAGCAACTCGACGCAAGTCTCGTCGTCCCAATCGTGGAGCACCCGCTTAAAAACGTACACATCCCCGCCCGGCGGCAAGAACTCAAAGAAATCCCCGCCGACCGCCTCGGCCCGTTCGCTCACCCCCGCCTCCGTGAGCAGCCGGGGGTCGGCGACGACCGCCGGCAGGTCGTACAAAACGCCGCGCGCCAGCGGGTTGGCGGTGAGCACCTCGGCCAGGAAGCCCCCCTGGCCCCCGCCGACGTCCACAATCTGCGCGCCGCTGGGGAAGGTATACGCCTGCGCGATCGACTGGTTTTCCAGGCCCCCCAAGCAGGCCATCCCCGCGTCCCAGACGCGCCCGGCTTCCGGGTGGCGCGCCAGGTAGTCGAAATACGAGTTGCCGAAGAGGTCGTCGAAGGCCGGGCGCCCGGTCAGCACGGTTTGCAGCATGTGGCCGACGCTGCGATAATGCATCGGCGCGCTGACCCAGCGGACGGCGGCGCGGATCGATCCCGGCGCATCGCTGCACAATGGCGCACTCAGGGGCGTCTGCGTGAAACGGCCCTCGGCATCCTCCGCGAAGACGCCGACCGAGCACAGGGTGCGCAAGACCCGATAAAGGGCCGGCGCATCGGCGTTGGTGGCGGCGGCCAGGGCGGCGAGGGGCTGGGGGCCAGTGGCGACGAGGTCGGCCAGGCCCAGCGTGGCGGCGACCTGGAGGGCCTGACCCGTTACGTAGCCCAGAGCCAGGCCGACGACCGCGAACCCGGCGCCGGCCGCGACCTCCGGTGCGGCCCGTTCCCTCATGTGTGTCACGGTACTTTCCTCCTTCCTATCCTGATGGCGGGGTATCTCCGCCACGGTGTGGCACTACGAACTACCTAAGCCCCCGCTCCTCGCGCGGGGCGCGGCGCGGGGCCAGAACGCGTCCGGACCTTACGGTTATGTGCTGTCTGTATCATCGGTGAAGCGGCGTCCCGCCGCTATCCCCGGCGCGGGGGGTTTTCGCCGCCCACGGGTATGCTATAATAGGGCCAGCGCCAGATAATGGCGCGGATACCGGGCGCCGGTAGCTGAACCGGCGCCGGAGGAGGGCCAGGATGGGACGTATCAACGAGGCGCACGCCGCCGAATTCGCCACGATCAAGGCGCTCTGCTACCAGGGATTGGATTCCGTCCGCCTGCGCACGCAGGTCGGCGAGCGCCTGAGCCGCCATCTGCACGCGCCGTCCTTCTGCTTTGGTCTCAGCGACCCCGCCAGCGCGCTGCCGGTCCATTCGGTCACGGTCGGTCTCGCGCCGGACGCGATGGAGGCGTTCTGCCAGTTGGTGTTGGCTACGGCGAG